>MENF01000086.1 GCA_001769035.1 Bacteroidetes bacterium GWA2_32_17 | reverse complement strand
TTTTTAAAAATGACAGTTCTTAATATCAGGATATTACAACTTTTTGGTTGCAATGTGGGTTAAAATCTAATTGACCGCTGTAAAATAATTTATATTCCGAGCCACCACTTCCTGTGTTTTGGATTGATACTAAAATATGTACCTGTGCTTCTTTTGGGTCGCGAACATAATTAACATAAGTTAATTCCTGTTTTATATATTCAAAATCGCATGTTGAACATTCAATAAATATTTTAATTGCATTTGATTTATCGTTTTTAATTGAATCGTTTTGTGAAAATAATGAAAAAGATAACATAATGCAAGTATAAAAAAATAATAATTTCATTTTTTAATATTTGTTACAAACATAATGAAGAAATATTCTTTAAATTGTTAATAAAACATAATTTGATTATTGCACATTGTTTATTTTTTTATGACTTCCTTGGTATAATTCATATTCAAGGTATAAACATTCAATTGGTCCGTTAAAAATATTTATTTTTTTGGATGACTTTAATCCAATTGACTTTGCATCATCATTTTTCATTAAAATAATGCCAGCTTTAAAACCCGAATATGAGTTTTTTAGTTTGTTACCAATACTTTTATTAAAATCATAAATATCTTCGATTTTAAGACGTTCACCATACGGAGGATTAAAAATTATTGTTCCAGAATCTTTTCCAGAATTTGAATTGAAAAAATCGTCGATTTTAAAATCAATAAAATCTGTAAATCCGGCATTTTTTGCATTTTTAAATGCAATATCAATAACTGATGAGTTAATATCGGCACATACAATTTCAGCTTCTGATTTAATAATTTCAGAATTTGCTCTTTCTTTTACAAAATCCCATTCTTTGCTGTTAAATGAATTCCAATGCATAAACGAATAACTTTTTCTATTGTAACCAGATGGAGTATTTGTTGCGATATATGCAGCTTCAATAGGAATAGTTCCCGAACCACACATTGGGTCAATAAAAAAAGATTTTTTATTCCATTTCGAAATTAAAATTAAACCTGCTGCAATTACTTCATTTAAAGGTGCATCGCCGGTATGTTCCCTATAACCTCTTTGGTTTAATGGTTTACCCGAACTATCTAATGAAACAATTACATTATTTTCGAAAATATGGAGGTTTATTACAATATCAGGGTTAAACTTTTCAACATTAGGGCGGATAGTAAATTTATTTCTAAAGTAATCAACTATTGCATCTTTTGTTTTTTGTGCTACATAACCAGTATGTCTAAATATATTTGAATATGATGAGGCATCAATATATATGGTTTTTTTATAGTCAAAATATTTTTCCCATCCAATATTGTATATATTGTTATATAGCTCGATATCGCTTTGTGCCTTAAATTCGGCAATTGGCATTAAAATTCGTAAAGCTGTTCGCAGGCAGTAATTTGCATTATATAAATCGGTTAAATTGCCCGAAAACGATACAGCACGTCTTAATATTTTAATGTCCTTATAATTATATGATAATAATTCTTCGGAGAGAACTTGTTCAAGCCCTGCCGAAGTTTTTGCTATAAAGTTCATTTGTTATTTTTTGTTTATTTTTCTTGTAAGTTTTGCTATAACATGCTTACCACATTTTTCGCTTAAAACTGTGAATATGTTATCATCTAATCCTTTATAGCGGTACTCTGAATTGTCTTTATTTGTGCCAAAAACAAAGTCGCCAAAGTTTCTGTTATTAGATATTTTCTCGTCTTTAAATGCATTTGTCGACCATTCGCCTAATAATTTACTTTGATTACCATTATATAGTTTAAATGATGCATCGGCACTACAATTACTTAATTGAAAAGTTTGCCCATTAAATTTTGAATTAACATCATTTACAGTTTCAGTACTTAAACTTTCGCCAACTGTAAATCTTGAGATAGTAAGTACAAAATTTGTACTTTGTTTTTCATCTTCTACAATTGTTAAATTATAAAATGAAGATTCTGATTTTATTCCATTTATAAATGCTTGTTTGTAATCGTTCCATTTTGTTTCGCTAATATATTTACAATTTATGCAAGCATTTACTTTAGTTTCAGTTGCAAATTTAACAAGCATTGTTGCCGGCTCTTTTAATGGCTTACCAATATAACATCCCGAGAAGAATGTAGATATTATGACGAATGTAATTAAAATAATCTTCATTTATTTATTCATTTATTTCAAAAAATATCCATTTTGAAGGACAAATTTCGATTAAAAAACGTGTTTTATCAAATTTACTTTCAAAAAAAGAGGAGAATGGGATTTTGTTTATCATAATAGAATTAGAATTAATGCTTTTTAAATCAGTTATTTGAATATTTGGAAAATATATTTGCTTTATGCCTGTATTCTGAATTGTAATATTCTCGAAATCAGACTTGTATTTATAATAAGTTTTATTGTAATTATCTTTTTTAGTGATAGAATTAACAATTTGCAATATGCTGTCGTTAATGTAATTATATTCAATTTTATAAATCTGACTGGCATCCGAAACATTAATAGTTTTTAAAAAAATATTTTCGTATTCGTAACTATATTCATTCAGCATATAATATATTCCATTTTTTTTTTCGTTTTCTATAACATTTGGAAAAATAGAATCGAAAAAGCTCCATTCATAATGTTTTGTAACTCCTGAATTGTTATATTCAATATTATGAAGTAGAAATTTAACTTTTGAAATCGGATAACTTTTAAAAAGGTTACTATCAATAACTTCGGTATATAAAATAGTATTAACTTTATATTCCTGAAGTTTTGAGTGATTTAATAAAACAGCATCAGAATCGTTGGCAAATTTAAAAATTGGTTTTTGAGCATTTACAATAGAAACTGAAAATAGCAGTATAAAAATTTTAAACATTATTTTTTATCAAGCTGCTTAATTTTGTTTGAATCGTTATAAATAATTTTCATAGAGTCTCGTTCTTCAATAATCTTAATAACAGGGTCGTGTTCTTCAATAATTTTAGGTGTTATATTTTTGTTACATGAATAAACAAAAGTAAAAACAATTAATGCAATAATAGAAGTAATAATTTTATTATTCATCAAACTTTTCTTCAGAATTTTTTTTAGCTTTTTCTTTACTTTTTTTACCTTCTTCAGATGTATTTACATTAGCTTTTTGTAACACGCCTTCGAGATGGAAACCTGGAGTTTTAATTCCTCTTTCTTCTTTATTATTGGTAAAATAGATTTTTCCTTGTAGTTGATAAGTAATGCCCATTTCGGCATCGAACAAAAGAGTATCTGATGAATCTTTAGTAATATAAACTGAAAAGTTTGAAAAGCCCCATTTTTTAAATTTCCACATATAATCCCATTCTTCGACTTCAGTTTTATCTTCTGTTTTGTAAACTACAACATCGGCTTTAGAAATATCATTAACTTCTAAAAGTACTTGATTAGCATCACCTGGATTCATCATTTCAATTACTGTTTGAGCTTTTAAAATGTTTGGATTTATTGAAAATGCAAACATCATAATAAACAAAAAGTTTATTCTCATATTTTTGAAATTTATCTAAAATTAGTTATACAAATATAATTAAAAATTTCAATATTACAAAAAAAATAAAAAAAATTATGAGCAACTACAATTACCGTTATTATTGCCACATTTATTTTTTTTTCTTTTTAAAGAATTAATAATAAGAATTATTGCAGCAATTACTGCAAATATAACTATTAATATAGCAAGTATATCAAAAATCATTTAAAAAAATATTTTTCCAGTAATTTGAACTATAAGCGCTAAAAGCCATGCTAAAGTAGTTGAATAAAAAACTGTAAAAACCGCCCATTTCCATGTTCCTGTTTCTTTATTAATAGCTGCAATAACTGCAATACATGGAAAGTAAACTAAAATAAAAATCAAATACGAAATAGCAGTAATTGGATTAAAAAGTTTTTTATTCGAATTTTCTTCTATTTTAGTTTCTCTAATTTTATAAATTAAAGTTTGATTTGATAAATCAGAACCATTCTCAGCTTGAAATAATACTGCTAATGTGCTTACCACTATTTCTTTACCAGATATTCCGGCAATTAAACTTATACCCATTCTCCAATCGAACCCTAAAGGTCGCATAATTGGTTCTATAAATTTTCCGATTTTTCCTATGTATGAATTTTCGAGTTGTTCAGCTCTTATTTTATTTTCAATAGCATAAATTTTAAATTTCACATTTTTCATACTATCAACTGAATTTTGTTTGATTATTAAACTTTCTAACTTCTGTTTTTCTAATTTATAATTAGAACTGTTTTTACTTTCGCGGGGAAAGTATCCTAATGCCCATATAATTATTGATGCAATTAGTATTATTCCTGACATTTTTTTTAAGTATTGCATGGCTTTGCTCCACATGTGTTTAGTGATATTTTTTAGTGTAGGCATTCTGTAAGGTGGCAGTTCCATTACAAAAGGGATATCTTTAGCCTTAAAAATCATTTTCTTAAAAATAATAGCCATTAATGCAGCTATTAATATTCCGGTTACATAAATTAAAAATAAAACATTGCCAGGATGTGATGGAAATATTGCACCAATTATAAGAATATAAATAGGAAGCCTCGCACTACACGACATAAACGGATTAATAAGAATTGTTAAAATTCTATCGTTTCGGCTTTCTATTGTTCGGGTTGACATAATTGCAGGAACATTGCAGCCAAATCCCATAATAAGCGGGATAAATGATTTACCATGCAAGCCTATTTTATGCATTATTTTATCAACAATAAAGGCAGCACGTGCTAAATATCCTGTATCTTCCATTAACGAAATAAAGAAAAATAGTATTAAAATATTTGGTAAAAATACAATTACACCACCTACGCCATGAATTATTCCATCAATTAACAGGTCTTTTAATGAACTGTCTATTAACACTTTGTTGAGCCATGTTGCAGCAATCTGAACTAAATTATCAATCCAGTTCATAGGGAACTTTCCAAGTGTAAACGTTGCTTGAAACATTACCCACATAAATATTATAAAAATTGGGAAACCAAATACTTTATGAGTAATAAACGTATCAATAATTTTTGATTTGTTAATTGTTTTGTCGGGACCGTCTTTATATGTTTCTTTTAATGCCCCAGCAATAAAACCATATTTCGCATCAGTAATAAGAGTTTCGCTATCTTCATCTAAATTGCTCTCTAATAAACTTATTCTTTTTTTAACATCATTAATAATTTCTTCTTTGTTATTAAATTGCTCTATAATGTTAATTGCATTTTTATCTTTCTCGAGTAATTTTATTGCTAAAAACCTTGACGAAAACTTGTCGGTAATATTTTTATTTATTTTTATTTTTTCTTGAATAGCTTTAATGTTATCTTCAATATTATTTCCATAATTAATATGAATGTGTCGGAATATTTTAGAATTATCTTCGTATAATTCAATAACTTTGTTAAATAAATTAAATATTCCTCTGCCTCGTGAACTCACAGTTGGAGCTACCGGAAAACCTACCATTGCGCCAAATTTATCGAAATCAAATTTGTCACCTTTTTTTTCTAACTCATCAAACATGTTTAAAGCTATTACAACTTTAACGTCCATATCAATAAGTTGAGTAGTCAGGTATAAATTTCTTTCTAAGTTTGAGCTATCAATAACATTAATTACAACATCGGGTAATTCGTCAAAAATATAATTTCTAACATATAATTCTTCGGGTGAGTATGCCGACAAAGAGTATGTTCCGGGTAAATCAACAACATTAATTTCGTAACCTTTATGTTTAAAAATCGCCGATTTGGCATCTATTGTTACACCACTATAATTGCCAACGTGTTCGTGCGAATTTGATGCATGATTGAACAATGTTGTTTTACCACAGTTTGGGTTTCCAATTAAAACGACATTAATAATTTTTCCTTTTTCACTGGCTTTTTGTATTAAAAACTCTTCAGTTACAAGAATATTTTGTTCGGTGTTAGTAATTTCCTTTAATGCTTCAGTTTCTGTAATTACTTCTATTAATGATGCTTCGGAGTTTCTGAGAGTAACTTCATAACCCATAATTTCATAAACTACAGGGTCGTTAAGAGGAGCTCGTTTTATTGCTTTTACTATTTTTCCTTTAACAAAACCCATTTCGGTAATTCGTTTTCTGAATGCTCCTCTACCTTTAATTTTAACAATTACAGCTTTGTCGTTTATATTTAATTCAGATAATATCATTATTTAGTGTCTGTTATATAAAGTCAGTGTTTGATTCATAATGTTCGAGTTTGAGGCATACGAAGTTTTGAAAACCAAGGAGTTTACTGTAGTAAATGACTGTTTTCAAAACGAGTATAACGAAAAAATCGGACATTATTGACAGACACTATTTAGATTGAATAAACACAAAGGTAATATTTTATTAATTTTTAATAGATAAATAAGATTTTTAAACAATAAAATTATGTTGTTGCATTAATGTTTGTAACTTTGTTCAAATAATTTTTATGAACGAAGAAAATATAAATAATAAAATATTTGAATTATTAGGTGAAAATCCAGATAGGCTTGCTATTATCGAAGAAAATATACCTATCAAAGTTCAAATGGAATATTTCGATTATGCTAATTTAATCAGAAAAGAAAATAATTACGATAACATATTAAAAGATAAAAAGCTATTATTTTTAAACGATACATCCTTAATTTCAAAAAAGGAAATATTATCAAAACTTGCATGTTTAGACTTACCCGAAGCATACCGAACAATAGAAAAATATTTGCAACTTCCTGATAAAAAATTAATTAACTGGGCAAAACTTGCTTTGTTTGAAAGTAAAATGTTATTGGAAAGTTCGCTTTTAGATCAAAATCATGTTTTAATTTCGTCGGGTTTAGGTGGTAAAAACAATATGTTACGATATTTTATTGTTGTGTATTTAAAGAATGAGTTTTCTTTTGACGCTACTAAGAAAAAAGTTGTGGTTAATGAATTTGATTCTGTTTTGAAAAAAAATAATTGTGAAACTGAACTGCTGAAATTTTACAATAAATATTTCACACTTACTGCGTTAATACCTCTTAACGTAGATTTAAAGACTACATTTTCAGATGCAATTAATGAATGTAATCAATATGGCAATTTCTTAGTTGATAGTTTTATTGTTACCAATGTTAAAAAACTTACAATTTCAGAAATAAATAGTTTGTTCGATAAACTTAATAATAACGTAAATGAACAATCTTGTTAATGTAGGGCATATCTATAAATTAGAAAAAATAATTTAAGAACAAGGAACACCGATTTTAGATTGTTGAATTTTAGCT
>MENF01000085.1 GCA_001769035.1 Bacteroidetes bacterium GWA2_32_17 | reverse complement strand
GCAAAATGTAGAATTAAAAATTCCGCAGTCATACCCTCTTTGTTAATACCATAAATACCTACTATGACCTCTGCTGATTTATCCCGTGAAATCTCTTTTATTTCACTGGAACTTCTTGGCTTATAGAAAAATCTATTCCAAGACCTCATCTTGTAAGGGCTTTTTACTCACATTTTTTTATTTTATGAATAACTCGAACATTATGGACAAATACTATAAATATCTGGAATTATTTAAAAAATATATTAAAAAATAAGTCGAAGATTAACAAACTGTTATATTATTTTACTCATTTACTATAATGTGAATTATTATTTTTTTTGTAAGTTTGAATTTAATTTGCTTATCGTTTTATAAAAATTTTTATTATATGAATACCAGATTATTTATAACATCATTATTTCTGTTTCTCGTTTTCAATGGAATAAGTCAAAGCGTTGAGTGGAAAAAACCAGTAGTTGAAAAATATATTTTAGAAAACGGATTAACAGTTATATTAAACGAAGACCACACACGTCCAATTGTTTATGGAATAGTTGTAACAAAAGCTGGTTCAAAAAACGACCCTGCCGATGCTACAGGAATGGCTCATTATCAGGAACACATGCTATTTAAAGGTACCGAACAATTAGGAACAACAAATTGGGCTTCGGAAAAACCACATATAGATAAAATTTTTGCACTTTATGAAGAATTAGGAAAAACCACAGATATTGAAAAACGAAAAGAAATTCAACAAAATATAAATATCGAATCGTTAGAAGCCAACAAATACGCTATTCCAAACGAGTTGGATAAAATAATAAAGAGCATTGGGGGAATTCATTTGAATGCAAATACAAGTAACGACCGCACAGTTTTTCACAATGCTTTTCCACCAAACCAAATGAATAAGTGGTTAGAAATTTATAGTGGTCGCTTTATTAATCCAGTTTTTAGAGGATTTCAATCGGAACTTGAAGTCGTTTATGAAGAAAAAAACTTATACTCTGATATGTTTCAAGCAAAGCTTTTTGATGAATATAATAAAAAGTTTTTCAAAAATCATCCTTATGGTCAACAGCCATTAATAGGCACAATAGAGCATTTAAAAAATCCTTCGCTTAATAAAATGTTCAACTTTTTTCAGACTTATTATGTAGCAAACAATATGGCACTTGTACTCTCGGGCGATTTTAACACTAAAGAAACTCTTGAATTAATAAAAGAAAAATTTGGAAAGTGGAAAAAAGCCGCTTTACCCGAACCAAAAACATGGAAAGAAGAACCATTTAATGGTCGTGAGTTTGTTGAAATGAATTTGTCGCCAATAAAACTTGGCATGTTAGGTTATAGAACTGTGCCAGCCGGCGACAAAGATGAAGTTGCAATAGAAGTTTGTAATGGAATTTTATCAAACCAAAATCAAACCGGATTATTGGATAAATTAACAATCGACCATGAATTGCTTGCCGCTCAAGCATTTTCGATGGATTATAACGATTATGGACAAACTGTTTTGTTTATTGTTCCGAAAATTCTGGGACAAAAATTAGAAGATGCCGAAGCACTTGTAATGCAAAAGCTTGACGATTTACGAAAAGGTAATTTCGACGATTGGCTCGTTGAAGCTATTAAAGCAGAACTATACCGTGATTTTATGCACGAGATGGAAAATGTAGAAAATCGTTCTATGTTTTTTGCTGAATTGTTTGGCAGAAATCAGGATTTTGAAGATGCTTTCACAATTCCAGATAAAATTAATTCTATTACTAAGCAGGATGTTATTAATATAGCAAATAAGTATTATGGAAAAAACTATTTAGCATTTTACTCGCGTATGGGATTTCCTAAAAAAGAAAAAATTGATAAGCCTGGTTTCAAACCTGTTATTTCAAATACCGATGCTAAATCTGAATTTGGGAAACATCTTGATTCAATTCCATCAAATCCAATTAAAGAAAAATTTGTTGATTTTAGAGCCGATGTTGAATACAACCGAATTAAAAAAGGAACAACTATATATCAAACAAAAAATCCATATAACGATATTTTTTCACTTACTATAAAATATGGAATGGGCGAAACTTACCATCAACTTTTAAATAATGCTGTTCAATTAATTGATTTATGTGGAACAAAAGATTATAAAGTATCTGAATTAAAAAATGAGTTTAGTAAAATTGGTTGCACATATTATGTATCAAGTAATAAGGACTATACGATTATTGAACTCGAAGGTAAAGAATCGCAATTAAAACCTGCATTAATATTGTTAGGAAAGTTAACACATAACCCTGTATGTGAACCAAATAAACTTGATATAATTATTGATGGTGAAAAATCGAACCGTAAAATTGAAAGCGACGAACCCGATAATGTTGCCGATGCTCTTTTTCAATGGCTGAAATACAGGAACAAATCAAGTTTAATTGCTCGCCCAACTTTAAAAGAATTAAAAAATGTTGGTACCGATTCTTTGCTTTCTGTTTTTAAACTCGCAACAAACTTTGAAGCCGAAGTGCATTATGTTGGCAATTTGCCATTTAACGAAGTAATTTCTGGACTCAAAAATGATTACGGTTTTACCGACCGCCCAACTCCCACCCTTGCACCATCAAATGTCGAAATAACAAAGTACAACGAAAATACAGTTTTTTTAGTTGATAAATCAAAAGCATTGCAAAGCAAAATTTATTTTTTAATAAACGAAAAGCCATTTTACAACGATGATGAGCCATATATTGACGCTTTTAATATGTACTTTGGTGGTAGTTTCTCGGGACTTGTGCTTCAGGAAGTAAGAGAATTCAGGTCGTTGGCTTATTCTGCCGGAGCACGTTATGCCATACCTCAACAATCAGGTAAAGATGCCGTATTTTATGGATATATTGGAACACAAAGCGACAAAACAATAGAAGCGGTTAGTATTTTTGATTCGCTAATTAGAAAAATGCCTTTAAAACCTGAAAGAATGGCTACTTTTAAAGAATATTTAGTACAGTCATCAATAGCCGAGCACCCCGATTTTAGAGATTTAAGTCAAACAATTGCCAAGTGGAAATTATTAGGATATAAAGAAGACCCTTCTGAATCAAAAATTCCTGTTTACTACGAACTTACTTTTGATGACATTAAAAAATTCTCCGACGAAAATTTAAAATCGAAACCAATGGTTATTGGTATTGTTGGCGATGCTAAACGCATTGACCAAAAACAATTAGCAAAATATGGGAAGATTGTTAAAATAAAACAAAAATCGTTGTTTAGGAATTAAGTATTGGGACATTATAGACAGACTCTAAATAATTATTTGATTTTTTACAATTTTTAACTAACTTTGTTGTTTAAAATTATTAACTTAATCCAATACAATGGACTTAAAAAAACAAATTGATTACTGGATTAATACTGCTGAAGATGATTTAGGAACTTCAGAATACCTATTATCAGGTAAACGAATTTTACAAGGGTTATTCTTTTGTCATTTAACTATTGAAAAAGCAATAAAAGCTCATGTAACTCGTTGCATTAAAAACATTCCTCCAAAATCCCATAATCTTGCTAATCTTCTTATATTAACAGATTTAGAACTATCAGAAGATGATAAAGATTTTTGTGCTATATTAATGGCATACCAACTCGAAGGACGTTATCCTGAATATTATCCTAAAGCTCCTTCATTAAAAAAAGCTGAAGAATATTTCAAAAAAACAAGAACTTTATTCCAATGGCTCAAAGCGAAGTTATAGATATATTAAAAAAATATTGCACTTTGTTAAATCTTTCTGGTATTCCGGTTAAGAAAGCTTTTTTATATGGCAGTTATTCTAAAAACGAAGCAACAACTGATAGCGATATTGATATAATGATAGTTTCTGAAGTTTTCGATAAAAGTAATGATATGCTGAAAGCAAGAGCATGGAGGCTTACAGAAAAAATAAATATAAAAATTGAACCTTATACTATTGGTTTAAAACAATTCCTGAACGATGACGTTTCACCACTTTTACAAATAGTAAAACAAGAAGGCATCCAAATTATATAATAAATTATCGAACCTTTAAAACCGGTAAGAATAGCTAATTTAAAGAATATTTAGTACAGTCATCAATAGCCGAACATCCCGATTTTAGAGACTTAAGTCAAAAAATTGCTGAATGGAAATTATTAGGATATAAAGAAGACCCTTCTGAATCAAAAATTCCTGTTTATTATGAACTTACTTTTGATGATATCAAAAAATTCTCCGACGAAAATTTAAAATCGAAACCTATGGTAATTGGCATTGTTGGCGATGCTAAACGAATAGACCAAAAAGAGTTAGCAAAATATGGGAAGATTGTTAAAATAAAACAAAAATCGTTATTTAGAAATTAAATATTTGATACTATTTATTTGAATATTATGAGACAAATATTATTATTGAGTATTATTACGATAACATTATTTGCCTGTGAGAATGCACCAAAAAAAGTAATTACTAATGATAATCAAGTTAAGAATTTTATATACCCCAAAAATGCTACTCCAATAGTTTATATTGGTTACATTTTTATTCAAGGAAAGGCAGACAATGTTAAGGGAAACTTTTTATTGGATTTAGGAACTGATAATCTACATTTTGATAGCTTGTTTTTTAGTGAAAATATATTTGATTATAAAAACATAAAAAACATAAAATTATGGGGTATTGGTAATTCATTTCAGAGAGCAACTTTAATAAAAGACACAGTAAATTTTCAATTTAACAAAAATAACTATAAAACATCAAATGTTCTTATTAATAATCTTAAACCAATAGGTGGTGATTTTGTAGATGGACTAATTGGCATTGACTACTTCAAACAAGGTGTTTTAGAAATAAACTACCACAATAAATATATCATCATTTATCAATCAATAGACTCAGTTGATGTTTCTGATTATAAATTAGTTTCTATAAAAAAAATTGAAAACTATTTTTGTATGCAAATGGAGGTTAAAATAAATGATTCGGTTACAATTAAAGGCAATTTTATAATAGACACAGGCATGCCATTTAGTGCTTTAACAAATTATGTAGCTCAAAAAAATAATTTGGATAAGAAAGTTGAACGCAAAGTTCGTTATTATACAAAATATGGTGGTATTGGAGGCGAATCATCAGGTTTTGACTTTATCGCAGATTCTTTACAAATTTCTAATTTTCATCTTAAAAATGTTAATCTGTCGTTTAGTGTTGATAAGTCTGGAATATTAGCAGGTGGAGAATACTTGGGGATAATCGGTAATAATATACTTGAACGTTTTGATATAATAATTGATTTCAAAAAAAGTAATTTATATTTAAAACCAAACGAGAATTTTTATAAACCATTTATTTCTAATAGACTAGGGTTTTTTTATATTGATAGGGGTAAAACTATGGGAGGGTGGATTGTTACAGGCTTATCTGAAAAAAGCGAAGCTGAAAAGAAAGGCTTAAAAATTGATGACAAAATTATTTCTGTTAATGGAATACCGATAGAAAAAATACCCTTTGAAACACAAGAAGACTATTTTAAAAAAATAGACAAAGTAAAACTTCTTGTTAAAAGTGCAGGAATTACAAAAATCATTGAATTCAAATTAGAACAATTATTAAAATAATTTTTCGTGGTGTTAAAGTTATTCCAAAAGTTTTTCGTAATTGTGGTTGAACAATACTAATCCAAAATTTTTTACAATTATTAAGCGAAAGAAGCAATCTGCTCAATTCTCTTTATGAGAATATGGTGTTATGTAGAGAAGATTGCTTCGTGCCTCGCAATGACGTGCAGAGAGAGGTGATTGCTTCGACAGACACCTCACAATCTGCCTCAATCTACTTTAATCTTTTTACTGATTACTGCCTACTGATTACTTATTTTTCAATCTTTTTTCTCAATCTTCCTCAATCTACTTCAACCTTTTTGGTTCAGCTTTTAAAATTTCTTGCGGAACTTCGTCTTTAAATAATTTAAAGTTTTCGATGTAACGTGCAGCAAGGTCGTCGAATTTTTTCCAATATTCATCTTTATTACCCCATGCGTTTGATGGTTCAAAAACATCATTGGGCACATTCGGACACGAAACAGGAACATCGAAACCAAATAATTTATCTTTTCTATATTTAACATTATCAAGCATTCCTTCGAGTGCGGCGTTTAGCATATTTCTAGTGTGACGAATACTTATACGTTTTCCAACACCAAATTTTCCGCCTACCCAACCTGTATTTACTAACCATACTTTTGCATTATTTTTTTCCATTTTTTTTCTGAGTAATTCAGCATAAAAATATGGATGATGTACCATAAACGGTGCACCAAAACAAGCCGAAAAAGTAATTTCAGGTTCAATTCCCAAACCAAGTTCAGTACCTGCAATTTTTGAAGTATAACCGCTTATAAAATGATAAATTGCCTGCTCTGGGCTTAATCGGGCAATTGGAGGCATAACACCCTGTGCATCACATGTTAAGAAAATAATATTACTTGGTTGTGCATTTACCATTAGCTCTTTAACTGCATTTGGAATATAATCAATAGGATAAGAAATGCGTGTATTTTCAGTAATACCTTCGTCATCTAAATCAATTTCGCGTGAGGGCATATCGAAAACAACATTTTCTAAAATTGTTCCGAATTTATGAGTGCATGCATGAATTTCAGGTTCTTGTTCGGGCGATAAACGAATAGCTTTTGCATAACAACCACCTTCAAAATTAAAAACGCTGTTATCGCTCCAACCATGTTCATCGTCGCCAATAAGTTGGCGGGTAGGGTCGGCAGATAAGGTCGTTTTACCAGTTCCGCTTAATCCAAAAAACAAAGCAACATCGCCTCTTTTACCAACATTAGCAGAACAATGCATTGCCATAATATCTTGCAAAGGCAATAAATAATTCATTATTGTAAAAACACATTTTTTAATTTCGCCTGCATAACTTGAATTTGCAATAATAGCCAAACGTTTATTAAAATCAATTAAAATTCCTGTTTCGGTTCGTGTGCCATCAATTCGAGGGTCGAGTTTAAAAGATGGAGAAACAATAATTGTAAAATCGGGGATAAATGTTTTTAAAGTTTGAGTATCTTTAATTGTTATTAAAACATTACGCACAAAAAGGCTTTGCCAAGCTTTATCGGTAATGACTCTAACTTTTAATCTGTAATTTGGGTCGGCACCAGCATAAACATCTTGCACAAAAAGTTCCTCACCTTGAAGAAAAGCCTGCATTCTGTGAGTAATTCCATTAAATTTTTCCTGACTAATTGGTCGGTTGTTTTTACCCCAATCAATTTTATTTTCGGTAGAATCTTCTCTTACAAAATATTTATCGTTAGCAGCACGGGCAGTCCATTTACCAGTATGAACTAAAAAAGAGCCCCCATTAACTAGTTTCCCTTCATTACGAAAAACAGCTTCTTCAATTAAAGCAGGTTCAGGCAAGTTCCAAAAAACTCTGTCTAAATATATTAATCCATGATTTTTTAAACCATAATCGCTTTTAAACTCTGCAGCATGTTTTTGTGCAGGAGTTTCAAATTCTAAATATTTCATTATTTTTTAACTTTATGAACTTTTTTACTGATTACTGATTACTTTCAACTTCAATGTATTATTAGGTTATTTGTTATTAAGTTATTTGTTATTAGGTTATTAGTTATTAAGTTATTTCAATCTATTTATATTTATTTCAATCTATTTCAATCTATTTCAATCTATTTCAATCTTATAAACTTTTTGAACTTTATTTCCAATCTCTAACCAATTTACGTTGTCCAATAAATAATTCATTCGAAGAATTTGGGTCAATTACCCATTTAATACGCTCAACACCTTCGGTAATATCCTTAATAGAACCGCAAAACGAAATTCTTAAACAACCTTCGCCACCAAACTCAACTCCGGGAACGGTTAGCACTCTAACTTTATCTAACAATAATTTCGATAATTGGGTTGAATTTTTGTTGTAAGCACTAAAATCAACAAAAGAATAAAATGTTCCTTGTGGTACTACAACTTTTACTCCATCAATAGTTTTAAGGTATTGAATAAGCACATTTCTGTTGTTTTCTAAAGTTAATCTTAAACTTTCAACATACGACTGAATGCCATTCATTGCACCAATAGCAGCTTTCTGCAAAACTATTGACGGACCTGAAGTTTGGTGTCCCTGAATATTCGACATTACTTTTATCAGCACTTTGTTAGCAACAGCCCAGCCAATTCTGAAACCAGTCATTGCATATTGTTTTGAAACACCATTAATAACAATTAATTTAGAGTTTTCTAAATCTTTTTTAACATAATTATAAGGATTTGCAACTTTAACATTATCAAAAATCAGGCGATGATAAATATCGTCCATGAGCAAATAAATTCCCTTTTCTTCGCACAACTCAACAATTTGCTGAATAAACTCTGCAGAGTAAACTACACCAGTAGGATTGTTAGGACTATTAATTATAATTAACTTTGTGTATGATGTTATATTTTGCGATACATCTTTAATTGTTGGGTAAAATGTACCATTTTCGGCATATACGGGAACCGGAATAGCACCACAAAGCTTAATCATATCTGGATAACTAACATAATACGGAGCCATAAAAATTACTTCGTCCTGTGGATTTAAAATTGCCTGCATTGCAACCATAATAGCTTGTTTTGCACCACTTGAAGCAATTACATTTTCGGGACTAACAATTTTTTTGTAAAAATCGGCAGTATAACGAATTATTGCCTGTTTCATTTCAATTGTTCCATCAACAGGTGCATATCTTATTTCGCCCGAATTAAGTAAACCGGCTGCTGTAGTAATTGCATCAAACGGAGCCATGCTCTTTGGTTCACCGCCTCCTAAATGTATTACGGGTTCACCTTTAGCTTTAAGAATTGAAAAGGTTTCGTTTAATTTTAACGTAGCCGATTCACCAATTCCACTTCCAATTAAACTTATACTCATAAATAATATATTAAAGTTCTAAAAAGGTTACAAAACTATGAATAATATTATTGAAAACACAATATTTGTTATTAAACACAGTTTTATTTAAAAAAATATACATAACATCTCTGTATGTTACTATTATTAAGTTAATTGCATTATATATTAATGAATCAATAAAATTTTATAACTTTTTCACCAAATTATATAACATTTACTTTTACTTTACTAATATCTTTGCAAACATAAATTTCAAAAATTAATAAATCATGAAATTAAAAAAGAAAATAGCTGTAAGTGAAACCGGTTTCATTTTCGACCCAACAACTGGTGATTCATTTTCGCTTAACCCAACTGCAGTTGAAATACTTACCTTATTTAAAGAAGGTAAAACGGAAAAAGAAATTAAAAAAGTTATATTAGAAAATTACAATATTGACGAATCAACATTTGAACGCAGCTACCTTGATTTTATGGCAATGCTCCGTTTGTATAATATGCTCGAAGAACATGAAGAAAAGTAAAATAACAGTAGCCGTATCGGGCTTAAATAATACCGATAACCCTGGTCCAGGCATTCCTGTTATTAGGGCTTTGCGGGAGTCAAAAATTTTTAATGTCCGTATTATTGGTTTGGCTTATGAAAACCTTGAACCCGGAATTTATATGCACGATGTTGTTGATAAAGTTTATCAGGTTCCTTACCCTTCAATTGGCAGCGATAAATTATTACAACGATTAGCTTATATTCATTCAATTGAGAAAATTGATGTTCTTATACCAAACTTTGATGCTGAACTTTATTCATTCATTTCATTCGAAGAAAAATTGCACGAAATGGGAATTGGCACATGGCTTCCAACCATGCAACAATTCGAAGAACGCCATAAAACAAAACTGCCCGAATTTGGAAAAAAATACGGAGTACATGTTCCCCATAGTAAACCAATAAACAGTATTTCCGAAATTAATTCATTAACTCCTGAATTTTCGTACCCACTTTTAGTTAAAGGTAAATTTTATGATGCTTATGTTGCCTTTAATCCCGAACAAGTTGCACTTTACTTTAATAAAATAGCAACAAAATGGGGCGTACCAATTATTATTCAGCAATTTATTCGCGGAACCGAAGTTAACGTTATTGCACTTGGCGATGGCAAAGGAAATACTGTAGGTGCAGTTCCAATGCGTAAGCAATATATTACTGACAAAGGAAAAGCGTGGGGCGGAATTACCCTCGACGACCAAGAAATGCTTAAACTTTGCCACAAAATTATTAAGAAAACCAAATGGCGTGGAGGAATGGAGTTAGAACTAATAAAAACATTCGACAATAAATATTATTTAATCGAAATAAACCCGCGAATTCCTGCATGGGTTTATCTTGCCGTTGGAGCTGGTCAAAACTTACCCGAAGCAATGGTAAAATTGGCGTTAGGAAAAAAAACAATTCCTTTTAAAAAATACGACGTTGGAAAAATGTTTATACGTTACTCATGGGATATGATTGTAGATTTGAAAGAATTTGAACAACTGTCAACAATGGGGGAACTATAACCAAAAACTTGAAACTAAAAACTCAGAAATAAATAGAAATAAATAGAAATAAATAGAAATAAATAGAAATAAATAGAAATAAATAGAAATAGGTAGAAATAAATTGAAATAAGTAGAAATAAGTAATAGATTGAGAGGACAAGATTGGGAAGACAAGATTGAATAGATTGGGAAGACAAGATTGATAGGATTGATTATATTTGAGGTTAAGGTTGAGGTAGCAAGAATGAGTAAGATTGATAAAACAAGATTTAAAAGATTGTTAAATTGCTAAATTGTTCTATTGTTGCTACTGCATAACAATGAAACAATGAAGCAATGAACATAGAACAATGAACATTTTTGAACAATGAACTTTTTTAAACAGTGAACAAAATTCAATAATAAATAAAAAGTAATAAATATAATAAAGGTATGGAAAAAAAGCGTTTTGAACGACCGATAATAAAAAAACTACAAACAGGAATGCCAAATAAATTTGGTATGAAAACTGAATACGACCCAATTACAGAAATAGACGGTGTGCCAGTTAAAGAACTTATTGCAAAATACGGCAGTCCACTTTACGTTATTTCTGAAAAAACAATTCGTGAAACTTGTCGCGAAGCAAATAGAGCATTTAGTACACGTTATCCAAAAGTACAATTTGCATGGTCGTACAAAACAAATTACATGAATGCCGTTTGTAATGTATTTCATTCCGAAGGTTCATGGGCAGAGGTTGTTTCAGGATTTGAATACGACAAAGCTATTGCAAATGGTGTTCCCGCAAGCAAAATTTTGTTTAACGGTCCCGATAAATCTGAAAAAGATTTAGAGAAAGCAATTAAACATGGTTCTTATATTCATATTGACCATTTCGACGAGCTATATACAATTATAGGCTTAACTGCAAAAATGAAAGAACGCCCAAAAGTTGCAATTCGTGTAAATATGGATTGCGGAATTTATCCAATGTGGTCGCGGTTTGGGTTTAATTACGAAAATGGCGAAGCATGGGAAGCAATTAACCGAATAATGCTCAGCAAAAAAATTGATTTGGTTGGATTACACAGCCATATTGGCACTTACATTCTTGCACCTTATGCTTATGGAACCGCTGCTACAAAGCTTGCTGATTTAGCTGCTGCTATTGATAAAAAATATAATCATCATATTAAATATATTGATTTAGGCGGTGGCTTTGCTTCAAAAAACACTCTAAAAGGTGCGTATTTACCAGGCTCCGACACCTGCCCTACCTTCGACCAATATGCAGATGCAATTTCTTCGGCATTAATAAATAGTCAGATTAACCATGAACATTTACCTGTTTTAATACTCGAAACTGGTCGTGCGTTAATTGATGATGCAGGATTTTTATTAGGCACTGTGTTAGCAAACAAAAGATTACCCGAAGGAAAACTTGCTACAATAATTGATATCGGAGTAAACTTACTTTTCACTTCATTTTGGTACGACCACAAAATAACACCTGCTCAACAATTTAGCCATCATACCGAAGACGCAATTATTTACGGACCATTATGTATGAACATTGATATTATTCGCGAAAATGTTCAGCTTCCGCCAATGAAAAAAGGGGATAATATTATAATTAGTCGAATTGGTGCTTACAATATGACACAGTGGATGCAATTTATAACATTACGCCCAAATATTGTAATGGTTGACACAAAAGGTAAAGCTCATGTGATACGAGGAAACGAAACTGCTATCTCTATCAATGAAAATGAAAAAGTTCCGGAACATCTTACTAAATTTGAACTTTGATTTTTAAGTGAAATACAACTCTAAAAACAATACAAGTCGTCATGCTGTCCTGAATCAAGTTCAGGATTGATTCAGCATCTCATAGAAAAAGATGGCGGGTCAAGCCCGTCATGACGAACTCTTTGTGACCTTTGTGTTAAAAATATATTTAAGTAACATGAATTTTTAAATGAAAATAAAATTTGCAATAATAACAATTCTTAAAGGTATAGTTTTTAGCTATCCCAATATTTTCTTTTCGAAAAGTAAAATTTTTGCTGCTTTATTAATTTTACTTACTTTTATTGACCCTTATACAGGAATTGGTGGCTTATTGTGCATTGTTACAGCAAATACAGCAGCATATTTAATTGGGTTAAATGTATATAAAATTTCAGGTGGTTTATATGGATTTAATGCCCTGCTTGTAGGTTTGGGTATAGCATCATTTTATTCGCCTTCATGGGAATTATACTCGGTAATTGTTTTCTCCGGACTTCTAACATTATTTATTACAGTAGCCTTAGAAGGAATTATCGGAAAATACGCATTACCATTTTTAAGTATCCCTTTTTTACTTGCATTATGGGTAGTCCAGCTTTCATCGTCTGAATTCAATTCATTGGGAATTTCGGAGCGTGGAATTTATTTTTTAAACGAATTGTATTTTATTGGAGGAAAGGAGCTTGTAGATATTTATAATAATTTAAGCTTAATAATATTACCTGCTTCTTTAAAAACATATTTCATTTCGCTTGGAGCAATCTTTTTTCAAGAAAATATAATTGCAGGAATAATTATTTCTTTTGGACTGCTTATATATTCTCGCATAGCATTTTCGCTTTCATTAATAGGCTTTTACGCTGCATATTTTTTCTTTATTTTTATTGGAAGCGATATTACTCAAGCAAATTATACTTACATTGGATTTAATTTCATTTTAACATCAATTGCCATTGGTGGATTTTTTATGATTCCATCGCGAAATTCATATTTGTGGGCAATATTAATTATTCCTGTAACATCTATTATAACAATTGGCAGTAGCAAAATCTTTAATACATGGCATTTGTCTGTTTACTCATTACCTTTTAATGTTGTTGTATTATTGTTTATTTATACATTACGGTTTAGAACACAATTTCTTAAATATATTTCAGAAGTAGCTGTTCAGCAATATATGCCCGAAAAAAACCTTTACAATTATTTAATTAATTTTAATAGATTTAGTAAAAATTTTTCAACATTTCCTATAAAACTTTCTTTTTGGGGCGAATGGTACGTTGAACAAGGTCATAAAGGAGAAATAACTCATAAAGACGAATGGCAACACGCATGGGATTTTACAATCAGAAGTTCTGATAACAAAACATACATTTCAAACGGTGAATCGGTTGCTGATTATTTATGTTACAACAAAGCAGTTATTGCTCCTGCTTATGGCATTGTTGAAGAAATAATTGATGGAGTACCAGAAAATACAATCGGAAATGTTAACCTAAATCAAAATTGGGGAAATGTAATTGTAATTAAACACGCCGATTTTTTATATTCTGCATTGTGTCATTTAAAATCAGGAAGCATTAAAGTTATAAAAGGAGATTACGTAAAACCCGGACAAATTATTGCTTCGGTTGGAAACAGCGGTCGTTCACCCGAGCCACATTTACATATACAATTACAAGCTACACCATTTGTTGGCTCAAAAACATTGTTGTATCCTATAAATCATTTTATTTCAAAAAATAAAAACGGAATAATTTTCAACTCGTTTGATATTCCAAAACAAAGTACTGTTATTACTAATATCGAAATAAATGCTTTACTTAAAAAAGCTTTTACATTTATACCCGGGCAGAAAGTTAAAATCAATTACACTGAAAATAAAATTGAAAAAAATGTTTCATGGGAAGTAATTACAGATATTTATAACAATACATACATTTATTGTGAGCAATCAAAATCTTATGCATATATTTATAGCGATGGCACTCTTCATTTTTTTAAACATTTTGAAGGAAACAAAAATTCACTATTGTATTATTTTTATTTAGGATGTTACAAAATTTCTTTAGGTTTTTATAAAAACCTTAAATTAGATGACAATTATTCGTTATCAGAAATATTTAGCTTACCAAAACTTGTAATTCAAGATTTTTTTGCTCCATTTTTTAGATTTATGTCAGCCCATTACAATATTGAATATGAGTATTTAGATGATAATATGAGTCCAACAAAAATTTTATTAAAATCAAACACTTCTGCAAAAATATTAAAAAAAGAAATTCTACATTTTGATTTTAATATAGAAATTGGACAAAATGGTATTGCAGTTTTTGAAGTTAAATCAAATAATATAAACATTAGAGCAGTATTTGTTGAAGGATAAATTATGAAGAAGTTATTTGTTATAATTATATTTACATTTTCGAACATTTACATTTTTGCAAATGATACATTAACATTTCAATTTGTAGATTCGGCTACATATTCAATGTATCAAAAACAAGAATGGAAATCAATTATTACATTAGGCAATAATGCTATTTATAACAATATAGATTATTTTTATTTAAGAATGCGAATAGGCATTGCATATTATGAATTAAAAGAATACACACCAGCAATTTCGCATTTCGAAAAAGCATTAGAATTTAATTCTGCCGACGAAGTAGCAATGGAATATAAATATTATTCATTGTTAAATTCGGCAAAAACAAGAGAAGCCGGATATTATGCTAAAACTTTTCCTCAAAGTCTTATTGATAAAATAAAACCCGAAATACCTAAAAAGATAGATAAAATAATTTTTGAAGGTGGTTTTAATATAGTTCCTGGATTTGACACATTAAAAACAATAATTAATCCTCCCGACAACAAAAATTATAGACTAGAAAAAGATGTAACCGGAAAATTTAACTTTGCCGAATTGGCTTTAAACCATGAATTCAATAAAAAGTTTTCATTTTTTCATTCATTTAGTTTTGTTAAAGCAGAAGGATTTCAACAATTAAATTTCAATTTCAACAAAGTTAATGAGGCTAATTATACATTAAACATGATGCAGTATTATTTAGCACCAACATTTTATGGAAAAAAGAATAACTCAACTACTTTATTTGGTAACATAATTTATCTTTCATCGAAAAAGTTCGATTATAATTATTTACATTTAGCCTCCCCACCGTCATCAACCAATCCACAAATGTACGTTTATCAACTCCCGTTAGAGTTAAAAACTATCACTTCATGGCAATATGTTATAGGATTTAATTATTTAAAAAATTACAAAAATAACTTAATTGATATAACTGCAACATACTCTAATTTAAACAGTTTAACACAAATTGAATTAACAACGTGTTTTGGGTTTTATGCTAACAAACAAAAAACAATTTTCTCAAAAACAAATGTTACATTATTTTCACAAAAACCTGATATAAACTTAATAATCAGTCAATTAGTTAAAATAAAATTGCATCGCCAGCTTTGGTTAGATATATATGGTAATTACGGTAAACAAAGAAATTTTAACGAAAATTCGGGATATACAGTTCAAAACACTAACGATGAAACTTTATACAGAATTGGAGCAAAATTAACTTTCCCGATTTTCAGGAAATTAAATTTTTATTTGTCTTATTCTTATTCAGCTAAAGTTTTACCTTTACAATATATTTATTATACAGAAATAAGAAAAAATAAAGAAACATTTCAAACCATCATTAAAAATTATAATTATAATCAACATTTAATTTACGGAGGAATAATATGGAAATTTTAAAATTAACATTAGTAGCAACTTCATTTTGTATTGTGTTATTTGCTAATGCACAAGAAAATAACGAGAAAGTATTAACTGCATTCAAACAAAGTTACACATTTGAATATAAAGGCGATTATACTAATGCAATAAAAGAAATTGCTGCAGTTTATTCTGCCGATTCTTATGAGCAAAATTTACGTCTTGGTTGGTTAAGTTACGAAGCTGGTAAATTTACCGAATCGGCTGCTTATTACGAAAAAGCTCTTGCACTTAAACCAATGAGCGAAGAAGCTCATTTAGGAATTGTTTATCCTGCATCGGCATTGGGAAATTGGGACCAGGTTCTTGCTCATTACATTAAAATTTTAGAAAACAATTCTGCTAACACAACAGTGAATTACAGAGTTGGAAATATTTATTACGAACGAAAAGATTACACAAAAGCAAATTCATATTTCGAAAAGGTTGTTAATTTATACCCTTTCAGTTACGATGCTTTATTAATGTACGCATGGACAAACTTGAAACTTGGAAAAACCCGCGAAGCCCAAGTTTTATTTAATAAAGTTTTAATGCTTTCACCCGACGATAAATCGGCATTGGAGGGTATTGGATTATTAAAATAAAAACTGAAACATACGACCTCTACCGAAACAATCGGCATCACTTGTGTATTCTCAAAAAAAATCGAAATCATATATTACTGTAATACAAATACTTTAAACACATTCAAAATAACAAAGCATTTTTTTTAACTAAAATCAGGTTACTTTTTATATTTTTGGTGTACTAATAAACAAAAACATACAGCTATGAAAACAAAAAAATTATCATCAATTCGGTTAATAGAATTAGCCGTTATTTTTATCTTTTTGGCTTTTGTTGGTTTTTCATGTGGACAATCATCAGAGAGCATGAAAACGGAACAAGACAAGCAGGACAATGAGATGCCTGCTTTATCTAATTCTGAAAAATCTGCAGGAGCAATTGATGAGCAAAGTCAGGATATGGCAAAGCAAGAAATTGCAGATACAATAACAAATCAAGATGTTATTTCGTCTTCTGCAGCTATTGTTTCAAAAGATAGTAGCCGAAAATTTATTCGCACTGCAGATTTAAAATTCAGAGTAAAAGATGCTCGTAGAGCCACATTAAAAATTGAAGATATTATTGGCAATCATAATGGATTTGTTACTTATACTGAATTAAAAAGTGAACCTCTATATACTGAAGTTATTCAACAAAGTGAAGATTCATCTATTGAAATTATTCATTACAGAGTTGTAAACGACATGACTCTTAGAGTTCCAAATACCGAACTAGATAGCACAATTAGAGCAATAGGTGTATTAGCAGAATTTCTTGATTATAGAATAATAAAAGCAGAAGATGTTAGTCTATCAATTTTATCAAAACAACTTGCAGCTAAAAGATTAAAAAAATACAATCAAAGAATTACTAATGCAATTGATAATAAAGGAAATCGTTTAAATGATATTAGTCAGGCTGAAGATAACAAATTAAACCGCCAGGAACAATCTGATAACAATTTAATTGATGAACTTTCAATTAAAGATAGAATTGACTATAGTACAATTCAAATAAACCTTTATCAAAGAGCTTCAACAATAAAAACAATTATTGAAAGCGAAAAAGAAACTGAACCTTATACTACAGGTTTTGGAAAACGTTTTATGAACGGTGTTAACACTGGATGGAAAATACTTGAATTTATTGTTCTTGCAATTATTAATACATGGAGTATTTTATTAATTATTGCCGCTACTTTATTTACAATAAGATATTTTATTAAAAGAAAGAAGAAATAACCTTTTAAACTATTATGATTAAGCCGATGAATTTCATCGGCTTTTTTTATAATTCCCTTTTTATAAAACTTAATATTTGAAAATTTTAAATAAAATAATCTTTAAATTTATCCTTTTCGTCTATAAAAATTAAGGATACTTCTATTTTATTATAAATACCTTGTTTTTAAGTTTGATATTTACTTTTTATTTAGTACTGATTATGAAATACAATAAAATATTAAAAACAGAAAATATGAAAAAAGTATTCTTTCCTTTTGTTTTGTTTATTTGTATAAACACATTAGTTATTGCGCAGCAGCAGGAATCGTACACCTTTTGTACTGGAGGGAGTTCAGCATATTTATTAGATACTGCTGCAACTACTACGTCTTCAGCTTATAAGACTTTCAGTATAGGGCAAACATCTTATGTGGCACATTTTCAAAAAGATACCATATATCAAGGCTATGGCTCAAATAGTGGAGCCGGAGGGTATGCTTCTATAAAAAAATGGGCATGGAATGGCAGTTCAGTTACTTGTGTATGGACATATACCGTTTCTAATGCACATCATGATATTTGTCCTATGCCTAATGGTAATGTGTTGATTTTTGTGCGCGAAACAAAAACAAAGGCCCAGGTAACTGCAATTGGTGGTGTTACTACAGCTAATTCTATTTATTTTGATATAATCCGGGAAATTCATCCGACAGGAACTACAACCGGAACAGTAGTTTGGGAATGGAAATTATGGGATCATTTGTGCCAAAGTACTAATTCAACATATCCTAATTATTTTGCAAGTGTTTCTTCTGCACCTCAATTGTGGAATATCAATTGTAATTTAACATCTGATGGATTTCATCCGAACGGTATTGACTATAATCCTATTCGTGACCAGATTGTTTTCAGTTCACATAATCAGGATGAACTTTTTGTAATTGACCACAGCACAACCACAGCTCAGGCTGCTACTCATGCTGGCGGAAATGCTGGTAAAGGTGGCGATTTTCTTTATCGCTGGGGCAAACCTCAGAATTATGGATGTACAGCAAATGGTAATGGAGTTACTCTTAATGTAATTCACGATGCCCGCTGGGTTCCTGCAACAAATTCTGTATGGCCTGATTATATAAGTTTCTTTCATAATAATACTAATCAGGGTAATGCCCAGGCAGTTTTGCATTTGCCTACTTATTCTGTTACTGATCCCTATAATTATACCTATACACCCGGCTCAATTATTGGGCCTACTACTTGTATTAAACCTACTGTTAAAGGATTTACAGTTCAAAATATGGGAGGTTGCCAGGCATTGGACAATGGAAATATTTTAATTACAAATCCGATTACTGCATTTTATGAGTGCCGAAATAGTTCTACTGCTCTTCAATCTGTATCGGTTAGTACTGTTCAGTCTGACAGGCTTAAAAAAAGTGATGTGTTTGGGCCATATATTACAGCAAGTTCCAGTTCCGGTCCCGTTTGTACTAATAATACGTTTACTTTGAACTGTAACGTTACTACGGCACCAGTAATAACAAATCCTACGTATACATACTCGTGGACATCGGTTCCTGCAGGCTTTACATCATCACTTCAAAATCCAGTTATTACACCTACAACAGCAGGAACTTATATATATACAGTAGTGGTATCAATGTCAGGTACCTATTCGTCAAATACTATTACAACAACAACTTCAGCTTCTGTAACCGTAGTTATTAATAGCACTACAGCGCCTACTATTACTTCAGATGGAACTACTCTCACTTCAAGTTCTGCATTAGTTTATCAATGGTATCTTAATGGAACAATAATTTCTACAGCTACAAGTCAGTTTTATTCACCAACACAAAGCGGACTTTATAGTGTATTAACAATAGATGCAAATGGTTGTGCAGCTACATCAGTTCCATATGATTTTATTTATACAGGAATTAATGAAAGTGTAGCTAATGAATCTATAAAAATTTACCCAAATCCTTCAACTGGTTTGATCTATGTTAATGGTTTATCAGAAGAAATGAGCGAGTTTGAAATATTTGTTTATGATTTATGCGGAAAAGTTCTGTATCAAAGTAAAAACGAAAAAAACTTGGATTTATCTGAACTTCAAAATGGGATTTATTATTTGACAATTATTTCAGGCAATAATAAAGTCAATAAAAAAATAAGTTTGATTAAATAAAAAGTATTTATTTTGATAGTATTGCTAATGGGTATTTATCAAATCAGAATTTTATAACTTTTTTACCAAATTATATGACAAATCTTTTCTGACGTGAATATATATTTGTAAAATGAAAATATTGGATTTTCACTTAAAAAAGTTGTAATAATAAATACTTTACACTATGAAAATGATTTTTAAAATTTCGATGTTATTAATGATAGGGGTTATTGTACTTTCAATTTTCCCTATAAAGATAAATGCCCAGCAATGTGGATTGTATAATTTTTATGCTACTAAAGATGCTACTACTGCAAAATTAGTAGACACAACCGGTGCTTTATATAAAATATGGACTTTTAGTTCTGCAAATAAATATTCTGCCTATCTTATTCCGGGAGATACTATTGTCAGAACAACATCGTATACTGTAGCGGGCGCTCCTAGTGGCGGTGGAGTAACCGGAAAAATTCAAAAAATTACATGGAACGGAACTGTCGCATGGGAATATACGTATTCCTCTACAACTACACAGATGCATCACGATATTTGTCCAATGCCTAATGGAAATGTATTATTTATTTCATACGATGTTAAAACAGCCACACAAGCTACTCAGGCAGGTTCATCTACTAGTTCTACTTTTTATTCTGAAAAAATTGTAGAGATAAAACCTACAGGTCCTACATCCGGAACAATAGTTTGGGAATGGAAACTCTGGGATCATATGTGCCAGAATTATAATTCTGCTAAAGATAATTATGTAACATCAATAATTAACAATTCTCAATTATTAAATATTAATTATGTAGGTACTGGTAACTTACCCGACCGATATCATATGAACGGGCTTGATTACAATGCAGAACTTGACCAGATTGTTCTTAGTATGCATTTTATGAATTCTGCATTTATAATTGACCATAGTACAACAAATGCAGAAGCAGCTGGTCATATAGGTGGTAACTCTGGAAAAGGCGGCGATTTTTTATACAGATGGGGAAATCCTGCATCTTATGGTGCAACTGGTACTACAATGTTTAATACTATACATGATGCTCATTGGATCTCAAGTGATCATCCAACATATCCGAATTATTTATGTGGATATAAGAACAATAATCCACCAACTATGTCTCAAATTGTTATTTGGAATCCTCCTTATAATGGATACAATTATTCACTTACCTTAGGACAGGCTTATGAACCTTCTAATTATGCATACCAGTACACCTGTACCTTTGCAGCCAGTAACGAAGGTAATTCACAGCAACTTCCTAATGGAAATATGATGGTCAATAACTTTCAGGGGTCAAGCTATGAAGTAAACTCTGCAGGAACAGTACTTCAAACAATAGTCAATTCAAAGTCATCACATGCATATCGCTATTCTAAATGCTATGTAAGGGGTCCAATTGCAATAGCCAGTGCTACATTAACAGAAGTTCCTGCTGGTACTGATGTTACAATAAGTTCTGCTGCTACTTCAGTAACCGAAACAAATCCCACATATACTTATGAATGGTCGTCAGGTCAAAGTACATCCAGCGCAATAGTAACGCCAACAACTACAACAACTTATATTGTAACTGTTACTAATACCAGCCTAGGTTGTTCTGATACTGCTTCTGTAACTATAAATGTTACAGCTACCAGAATTAATGAAATTGTAGATAATAACACTTTTAACATTTTCCCGAATCCTACTAATGGTAATTTAACAATTGAAGGAACTTTTCTCGAAAATATTAGTAATTTTAAAGTTGTTGTTTATAATAGTTGTGGAAAAACAGTTTTACAAATAACAAATTCTATCTCTATAGACCTTTCTGGCTATGAAGATGGAATGTATTTTTTAACTTTAACTTCAGGAGAAAAAATAATAAGTCAAAAAATAAATTTACTTAAATAAAATTTAATAAAGATATTATGAAAACAACCCTGACAAAATCACTGATCATTGTTTTAGCCTTAACAACAAATATATTGTTTGCACAAACTTTTACGAATTTCTCAGTTGTATCTACAGGAGGTAATTTGTTAGATAATAATATTCAAACTATTGCAGTTGATCAAAGTGGGAATAGATGGGTGGGTACTAATTATGGAATATCTGTATTTAATAGTTCCGATATTTGGATTTGTAATTATACCAGTATTGATGAAGCAACAAGTGATAATGATTTTATCAGGGATATTGATGTGGATTCACATGGCAATGTCTGGATTGGAAACTTTGTTTCTTATTTGTTTAAAGGAAGTATTACAAAATATGATGGAGTAGACTGGACAACATACACATATGATACGTTACCCGGGGGATGGCCTGTCGGATTAGTTAATCCAAATATATATCGTATGGCAGTAGATCATAATGATAATCTTTGGGTAGCAACCGGTGGAGGAATTTCAAAATATAATTATTCTTCTTCTACTTTTACAAATTATACTGATTCAACGAGTGGATTACCTTATAATGTTGTTCAATGTGTAGCTATAGACAATAATAATAATAAATGGTTTGGAACCGATCAGGGTCTTGTAAAATACGATGACACAACATGGACCCTTTATACAACTACTGATGGGCTTATTGATAACAATATTAGTTGTGTTGCTGTTGATATTAATAACAATATCTGGATTGGTTCCGGCGATTATGGTGTAACAATGTTTAATGGAAGCACGTGGAATACATTTACAACGACAGATGGACTAATCGCAGATGGGATTAATTATATTGCCTGCGGACCTGATGGCAGTACATGGTTTGCTACATATGTCGGAATTAGTAAGTTGAAAAATTCAATTTGGACATCTTATACATCAAGCAACGGTCTTCCCACTGATTGCATTTACTTTGTTACTCCCGAAGCATCTGCAACAATGTGGATTGGAACAGTCTGTGATGGGGGATTTTCTAAATGTACATATACTTCAGGTATTGATCAGATTGAACAAAGTACAGCATATGCTGTTTTTCCTAATCCTGCAAATGAGTATATCAATATAACGTTTTCTGAAAATATTTTAAATAAAACCGTTGAACTCTTTAATGTGATGAGCCAAAAAATTGGAGAATTTGATATTGCTGATGGTTCAGAGCAGATTACTATCCCTGTGAAAAACCTATCAGAAGGAATATACTTTATTAAAATTGGAAATACCTGTAAGAAAGTGGTGGTTCGAAAATAGAATTATTTATTGAACTTGTTGTTCTGTAAATAAAATTAACAAATTAAAAGTGAAGAAATATATTTTTATTATTTTATCAGAGTGTTTTTTATTTGTCTCCCTTGTCAGTGCTCAGAAATATGCCATTATAAGTGATATACATGGTTCTACATCAAATACATTTGAAGTATCTGTTTTAGTTAAAAGCTGGAGCCCCGAATTTATTATTACAGCAGGAGATAATCATTATGGTTCTCAAACCTCAATTGATTACCAGGTAGGGCAATATTACAGCAGTTTTATTTTTCCTTACAACGGGGTTTATGGTACAGGTGATACTGTTAATAGGTTTTTTCCTTGTATTGGGAATCATGATTGTGATGGAACAGGATTAAACAATTATCTTCAATATTTTAATTTACCCGGCAATGAACGTTATTATGATTTTGTAAAAGGAGATGTTCATTTTTACTCAATAAATTGTAATTTAAATGAACCTGATGGTGTTTACGACACGTCTGTTCAGGCGCATTGGTTAAGAGATCATTTAGCTGTTTCTGCCTCGCTATATAATGTGGTGTATTTTCATATGCCTGCATTTACATCCGGAATGCACGGTAGTACAACATACATGCAATGGCCTTTTAAACAATGGGGAGCTTCTATTGTTTTTTCAGGACACGATCATGATTACGAACGTTTGTATATTGATAGTTTCCCTTTTATTGTTTGTGGTGTGAGTGGAGGTACTTTATATACAGTTTATAATCCCATTGCCGGCAGTGTATTTAGCGATGTAATTAACCATGGTGCAGTTCTGGCAAATACAAATACTGATAGTATGTATTTTGAATTTCGTAATAAGTCGGACTCATTAATTGATCATTTTTCAATTTTTCCAAATCATTTATCAGTTAATACTAATTATTTGTACGATGTTAAAAAACCTGAATTATTTCAAAACTATCCAAACCCTGTTTACTTGGGCTCAGTTATTAAATTTTACTTGCCTTTTAAAGGAATGGTAAATATTTCTGCTTCTGATATTCTTGGTAATACGTATAAAATTGTCTCACAAAAAACGATGAGTGCAGGATTTCATGAAGTTAAGTGGGATACTTCAAAACTTAATAATGGATTATATTTTTATTCTCTGTATTTTAATCGAATTGTTATAACAAAGAAGGCAACACTGTTATAGAGTAAATAATTTTTTGATAAGATGAAAATATATATTTTAATCACAATTTTTAGTGCATTATTTCTAAGTGTTAAAGTTCAGGCACAAAGTGATTTTTATAATCCGTCTGCTATCCGTGTATTGAAGTTGTATTTTTCACAACCCAATTGGGATCACTTACTCGATAGTTTATTCTCTTTGGGACAGGATGATCGGCTTATGGCAAGCATTAATATTGATGGTACTCACCTGGATAGTGTAGGTGTACGTTATAAAGGATATAGTTCTGTTGATACAACAAGAGTTAAAAATCCACTAAATATTGACCTTGATTTTTTAAAAGCAGATCAGGATTATTACGGAATTATTAAGCTTAAACTCAGTAATGTAATTCACGATCCTTCATTTATAAGAGAAGTGTTGTCTTACGAAATTGCACGTAAATATATGCCTGCTTCAAAAGCAAATTTTGCATATGTATATGTTAACGATACCCTTCTGGGGTTGTATACAAATGTTGAAGCGGTAGATAAAAGATTTGCTGAAACTCACTTTGGTTCAAGAGACAATTGTTATATTAAGGGCAGTCCAAATCCTTTAATTTACCCTCTTGGTTCTAATTCAAACTTACAATATTATACACCGGATACTGCTTGTTATGATACTACCTGTTATTTACCATACTATGACGTGGAATCGGATTATGGCTGGACAGACCTGGTTAATCTTATTGATACTTTAAATAATAATACCGGCAATATTGAAAAAATCCTGAATGTTGACCGCACTTTATGGATGCTTGCTTTTGATTATTCTTTGGTAAATCTGGATAGTTACATTGGTTATGCCCAAAACTATTATATGTATATGGACGATCATAAAATATTTAACCCTGTTTTGTGGGACTTGAATATGTCATTTGGTAGCTTTAGATTATCTGATGGTGGTACTTCAGCATACAGCGGAGGAATTACCATTGCTAAAGCAAAAATTCTTAATCCTTTGGGCTTATTAACTTTTTCGGTCTCACCACGTCCACTAATCAAAAAAATATTAGTGGACCCTATGTGGAAAAAAATGTATTTGGCTCATATGCGTACAATTATTTACGAAAATTTTGTTTCAGGTGAATATTACACAAGGGGACAACAATTACAAGCAACTATTGACAGCTGCGTTCAGAATGATTATAATAAATTTTACTCATATAGTGATTTTACCAATAATATAGATACTACTGTAAGCGCAATGATTGATTATCCGGGAATAAAAGATCTTATGGAAGCCAGGATAGATTATTTAAATACGTTTTCAGGATTTCTTGGCCAACCAGTTATTTCAGATGTTACAAATACACCTGTTGGCAGTAGCTTTGAAATATGGATTACGGCAAAGGTATCAAATGCAGATACCTGTTTTCTGGCATACAGATATATTACCAATGATTTATTTACAAAAATTTCTATGTTTGATGATGGGAATCATCAGGATGGAGTTGCAGGTGATAGTATTTTTGGAGCATCAATACCCACAGGAAATTCAGTGCAGTTTTATTTATATGCACAGAATGTTACAGCCGGAATGTTTTCGCCAGAAAGAGCAGAATATGAATATCATCTGATTCAGAACACAAATCCTTCAGATATTGTAATTAATGAAATAATGGCCATCAATAAAACATTTATCCCCGATCAGAACAACGGATACGACGACTGGATTGAAATCTATAACAATTCGTCAGGTAGTGTAAATATGCTGGGAAAATATTTGTCTGATAATGTTTCCAATCTGAATAAATGGGCTTTTCCTGATACCAGTATTTCTGCTCATAGTTATTTGATTATATGGGCTGATAACGAAACAACCCAACATGGTTTACATTCAAATTTTAAACTTTCAGGTTCGGGCGAAGCCGTTTATTTATCATATTCTGGAAATAATGTTATTGATGGGGTTACATTTCAACAGCAAAAACAAGATACAACTTATGGCAGATATCCAAATGGAACTGGTACTTTCAATTTTATGCGTCCTTCATTTTCTGCTATAAACTGGCCACATGTTTCGGTCAATATGGTTCCTTTTAATAATAGCAGTATTTCAGTTTTTCCTAATCCTTCAGATAATGTGATAAATGTTATTTTTAAAAATGGAAAAGAAAAAAAATATCTGATTGAAATAGTAAATACAAACGGCATGCTTGTTTACAAAGAAAATATTGAAAGTAATTTCAATGGAAGTTTGCAGAAATCGATAGATGTATCACAATTACAAAGCGGAATGTATATTTTAAGAGTGGTTTCAGAATCTTCTGCATATAATACTAAATTGATGATTTATTAGGTTTGCAAGTAATCAAAGAACTGTAAATATTGGGTGTAATTATAATTAACTGTTTTCTGTAAAGTAAGCATTGAAGAGAAATCATTTGAATTAGTCTCGATTTGAAAATAGAGCTATTTATAGGAGAAATTAATGAGTATATCTTTTGAGTTTTTATTAAGTAAATAGATTTTTGTTCTTTGATCTTTTGTAAATTTGAAATAATTAGTTTACTACATGAAACCATGATTGAATTAAGAAGTAAAATTTCAAATCTCTTTTTAACATAAAATAAAATGAATATAAAATCAAAAAGCGAAACAAAAACATTATGATAAAAAACAGTATTTATTTCATTTTTATATTCCTGCTTTTCTTTGATTCCGTACGCGCTCAGCAACAATATACCATAAGCGGTTCTATTAGAGATGCCAAAACAGGTGAAGAGCTTATCGGGGCAACGGTTTCAATTA
>MENF01000084.1 GCA_001769035.1 Bacteroidetes bacterium GWA2_32_17 | reverse complement strand
TAATAAAATTTTTACGGTTGAGTTTTATTTTGTAATTTCACAACCTAAAAATTTATTTCTTTATGTAATTAAATATTGGAGAGATGTCCGAGTGGTCGAAGGAGCACGCCTGGAAAGTGTGTATGCCTCAAAAGGGTATCGGGGGTTCGAATCCCTTTCTCTCCGCTCAATTAAATTTAATATCATTTTATGTCGAACTTTTTTTCGCTTTCTAAATTTATGTTGTATTTCGGTTTATTTATGGTATTGTTTTATATTGTAATTGGATTTATCTTGATTTTTACTTCAGTTTTTTCATATATTTCTTCTGAACCCAGAGTAATATTTGGCATTTTCTTTGTCGTGTACGGAATATATAGATTTGTCAGATTATATCCAAAACTTACTTATTCTCAAAAGACTAATAAAATTAATGAAGAAAATGATTAAACTATATTATTTAGCTTTCTTTCTGTTACTCATTTCATGTAATCAACAATCGGGAGGTGTAATAGACGAGACCCCTACTCGCGGAAATGTAAAAATTGCTTGCGATGAATCTTTCAAACTACTTTTTGATACTGAAATTTACACTTTCGAAAGTTTATATAAAGATGCAAAAATCAATGTTGCTTATTTACCCGAAAATGACCTTTTTAACCTCTTTTTTAAAGATTCAGTAAGAGCAATTGTAACTACCAGAAAACTTACCAAAAATGAAGAAGATGGTTTAATTGGAAATAATATAATTCCAAAAACAACTATTATTGCTTATGATGCTTTAGCATTTATTATAAATCCAAAAAATACTGATTCTACTATAATATATAGTTCCATTAAAAAAATATTTACCGGAGAATATAAAACATGGAAAGATATAAATCCAAAGTCGAAATTAGATGATTTAGCAATGGTATTCGATAACGATAAGTCTGCAAATGTGAGATATATCAACGAAATATTTGAATTGAAACAAGGTTTTCCTTCAACATGCTCAGCAGTTAAATCAAACGAAGAAGTAATTAATTATGTCGAAAAAAATGAAAACGCAATTGGACTAATAAGTGTTAATTATATAAGTGACAGAAATGATTCACTAACAATAAATTTTTTAAGTCGGATTAAAGTACTTGCTATTAGCTCAGAAACTGATGATGGAAGTTCCGGTTATTACTTTAGACCTTATCAGGCTTATATTGCTAATGTATCGTATCCTTTCAGACGCGATGTATATATAATTAGTCGCGAAACATTTATTGGTCTGGCATCTGGGTTTAAACAATTTGTTGCCGGTGAAGTTGGTCAGCGAATTATTTTAAAATCCGGGCTGGTACCTTCAAATATGCCAATACGTTTAATACAAATATCAACAGAATAATTTTTTATAATATGACAAAAAGAATTTTAATTATAGCCGCGTTAGTTAATTTACTAACCTTTAGTTATTTTAAAGGACATTCTCAAAATATAACTGATGCAATTCGCTTAACGCAAAGCGAACAATTTGATGCTGCAAAAAAAGTATATAAAAATATAATAACAAAAGAACCCAGAAATGGTGATGCCTATTTTCATTTTGGGCAATGTTATTTATATTCATTTATAGTTGACTCACTTTCATTTTCTTTAGATGAAGTATCTGATTCTGCTTATTATTATTATAAAAAGGGAACTGAATCTGACCAGCTCAATCCACTTAATTATACGGGATTAGGAAAAATAGAATTACTCAAAAAAAACCAAACCGAAGCAAAAGTTCATTTTGATAAAGCTATCTCATTATTACCAAGTAAGACTAATAAAAACAGCGATATTTCAAAGGCAAAACAAGCTTTAACTTATGCTAAAATTGCAGAAGCATATTCTCAGGTTACCCCTTCGCAAATGAAAGAATCTTATGCTTATTTACAATTGGCTCAAGCCTATTCAATTCCCGATCCTGCTATTTATATTATTACCGGTGATATTTATCTCGAAGACGGTGACGCAACCAATGCTATTCTAAATTACAAGAAAGCTCAGGATTTGTCACCGAACTCACCTTTAGCAAAAATTAAAATTGGAAATATTTATGTTAGAGGAAGAAATTTAAAAGCAGCTATACCATATTTTGAAGAAGCCCAAAGTATTGACCCAAACTTTGCCCCGGTATATCGCGAAATGGGCGAACTTTACATTAAATCCGGACAATACGAAAAAGCGAAAGAAAATTTTTCAAAATTTTTAGAGTTGTCTAATAAAAATATTGCAGCAAGAATAAAGTACATATATGCACTTTTTCTTTGCAAAGACTATAATAACGTACTTTTACAAGTAAATGAAGTGTTTGCTACCGACACATCTTCAGTTATCCTAAACAGACTTGCCGGATACTCTTATTTTGAAATCGCAAAGTATAATGAAGCTAAATCATCAATGGATAACTTCTTTCATAAAACTAACCTAAAGCGTGTTATTAGTAGCGATTATGCTTATTATGCCAGAATTCAAAGTAAATTAGGCAGCGATTCTTTGGCTATAGAAAGTTTTGAAAAAGCAATATCTAAAGATACTTCAAACTATGATTTACTTTCAGAAACAGCAAACCTTTTAACTAAACAAAAACGATATAACGAAGCTATAGCTTTGTACAACAAAAAAATTGATGCAGGCAAAGCAGGGTCTCTTGATTTCTATTATCTCTCAAAAATATATTATAGCATGTATCAATCATTATCAGTAATTCCTGGGTATGCAGAAACTGATTCTTTAATAATTAAAGGTACTGAATATTTGAATAAAGCTGATACTTTATGTGGTAGTTTTATAGCCGAACAACCATCTTCTATGCAAGGTCTTCAAAGAAGAGCTCAAATAAAAGCAGCATTAGACCCTGATTTTAAATCGGGTTTAGCAAAGCCTTTTTATGAGAAAGTAATTGAAAAAGCCCAAACCGATTCTGTAAAATATACTAAAGAATTATTAGAATCTTATGACTACATGGGATGGTATAATTATACTACTACACAAAATTACCTATTATCTAAAATGTATTATAATAGAATTATTGCAATTGACCCTAAAAATGCAAAAGCTAAAAACGCGATAAATTTACCAAAACTTAAAGGACTTTAAATCAAAATTATAAATAAAAACAAGTAATTTTTTAAAAAAATTAACAAAAATTGTATTAGTTTTAAAAATGTTTATTTATTTTTGCCATGTTTATAAATTAATATAATTAAAAAAATAATTCAATAATTTTAAAATTCTAAGAAAAATGAGTAAAACTAATCAATCCTTAAAAGGTGCTTTGCAATCAGTATTTGCAAGCGGTGCAATAATTATTGCATTAATAATTTCTTATTTAGTTTATAAATTCGTCATGGGAAATCCCGTGAATTTTGAAGGAGGCAATCCCGATGGAAATCCTATGCCTGGTAACTACTTAGGCATCATCTATAAAGGCGGCAATATTGTTCCTTTATTAATGTCTCTGATTATTATTCTTATTACTTTCACAATCGAAAGATTTCTTTCGATTCGTCGTGCTCGTGGAAAAAAACCTTTAAATGTTTTTGTTAAACAATTACAAGGTCTTCTTTCGGAAGATAAAATTGAAGAAGCTTCTAGCGCATGTGATGTTCAAAAAGGTTCACTTGGTAATGTTATAAAAGCCGGTCTTTTTAGATATCGTGCTTTAGAAACTGAAGCACAATTAAACAAGGATCAAAAAATTCTTGCTCTTCAGAAAGAAATTGAAGAAGCTACAGCTTTAGAGCTGCCTATGCTTTCTAAAAATCTTGTTATTCTTTCAACAATAGCTTCTATCTCCGTTCTTATTGGTCTTATCGGAACAGTATTAGGTATGATTAGAGCTTTTGCTGCTCTTGCTCAGGCTGGTGCTCCCGATGCACTTGCTCTTGCAACGGGTATCTCCGAAGCCCTTATTAATACAGCTTTTGGTATTACAGGTTCTACACTAGCAATTATTCTTTATAACTTCTTCTCAACTAAAATTGATTCAATGACTTTCAAAATTGATGAAGCTGGATTTAGCTTAACACAAACATTTGCTTCAAAAGTTAAATAATTTAGCAAATTGTAGCTAAAAATGTCTAAAATAAAGATACAAAAGAAGTCTCCGCACATCGACATGACGCCGATGGTGGACTTGTTTGCTCTGCTACTCACATTTTTCATGCTTACTTCAACATTTCGCCCACAAGAACCTGCAGTTATTGACACACCTTCATCTATTTCTGAAAAACAAGCACCAGATAAGGAAATATTAAATATTTCAATTGATAAAGAAGGTAAAGTCTATTTTAATTTGGACAACGGACCAGATACAACAACAAAGTTTCGTGAAAAAGTTCTTGAAAAAATGGCTGAGCAGTACAAATTAAAATTTACTCCTAAACAGTATGAAACGTTCTCTAAGTTAAGTGCATTTGGTATGCCTGTACAGCTTTTAAACCAATGGATTGATAAAAAAGATCCAACTGGAAGAGATAAATTTCAGAAACAGCTAAAAGAAGCTAAAAAAGACGGTATCCCTACTGACTCTGCAGATAATCAGCTTGCATGGTGGATATTACTTACTCGTCAAGTCGATCAAAATATTCAGGTTGGAATAAAAGCCGACATGGAAACTGATTATAAAGTGGTTAAGAAAATATTAGATATTTTACAAGATAAGAAAGTAAATAAATTCAATCTTACTACCAACCTTGAAAAAGTTGAAGTTAAAATTGAAAATTAACTAAAGTACACAGCATGGCAGAAATAATTGAAAATAATAGCGGCAAAAGCAGCGGTAAAAGAAAACCAAAAAAATATTCGACAGATATAGACATGACGCCTATGGTGGATTTAATGTGTCTCCTTATCACGTTTTTTATGCTTACAACTGCTTTTAGTAAACCTAAAGTAATGGAAATTGTTTTACCCGATAAAACTATTGATACAAATATTAAACCTATGCCTGTAGATAAAAACAGGGCAGTAACAATTATTATGGCAGAAAATGATATAATATATTACTATGAAGGTTTAGCTAAAGCTGACTCACTTCCTTCTTTAATCAAAACAGATTATAGCAAGGATGGAATTCGCAAATTTTTACTCAAAAGAAACAAACCTCTTCTCGAACAAATTATTGCTTTTAAAGAAAAAATAACAAAAGGAGAGCTTGTATTACCTAGAGATTCTGTTAATTCGGAATTGAAAAAATTAAGAAATAAAGATAAAGTAGGTCCAATCATACTAATTAAAGCAGCAGACAATATTAAATATAAAAATTTCGTTGATATTATTGATGAAATGGCTATAACTAATATTGCACGTTATGCTATTGTTGATTTAAATCATTTAGAACTAAAAATGCTCGAAACTGCACCTAAATAAATGACTAAAATTATGTCAACAGAAAAAAGTGTTAAAGTAGAAAGCATGGATGAGATTGTATTCGAACACCGAAATAAAGAATACGGAGCTTATGAACTTAGAAAAAGGTACAAAAAAAATGTTACCAGAGCTTTGTTTATAGCTTTTATTATCCTTATTATCACTGCCGGTACACCATTCATAATGGCTCTGCAAAATAGTGGAACAAATAAAATTGTTGATGAAACTATTCAGGCAAATCTTGAGAATATTAAAAATCAGGAAGATGAGCCACCACCACCACCACCACCACCACCACCACCCGAAATGGAACAACAGGTAAAATATACTGCACCTGTTGTTGTAGATTCGGTTGATGAAAAAGTTGAAATCGCTACTACTGAAGAAATGGTTAATACTACAACAAATGAAGAAATAACTGAAGAAGTTGTTGAAACAAATCAGGCAATTCAGGAAGAAGAAGTAATTAACTTTTATGTAATTGAAGAAAAACCTGAGTTTCCGGGTGGTATGGAAGCTATTACCAAATGGATAGTTGAAAATGTGAAATATCCAGAAATTGCTAAAGAAAATGGAGTTACAGGAAAAGTTTTTGTTCAGTTTGTAATTGATAAAAACGGAAAAGTTACCGATGTTCAAATACTCAGAGGTGTTGACCCCTATCTTGATAAAGAAGCCCTCCGGGTTGTTTCTGCAATGCCCGCATGGACACCAGGAAAACAACGTGGAAAAACTGTAAAAGTATCTTTTCAATTACCTATAAACTTCAAGCTTTACTAATATAATTGAACTATTAATTAAAAAACCCTCTGATTTGTTTTCAGAGGGTTTTTTGTTTTATTAACCGATGTTACGCAAAAATAATAGTTAAAATAAAAAGGATGCGTTTAAATACTTAGTGAAACATTCAAAATAATTTCCCCCAAATCTAAGGATAAATCCGGTAATTTAGCTCAGG
>MENF01000083.1 GCA_001769035.1 Bacteroidetes bacterium GWA2_32_17 | reverse complement strand
TTGAGAAGACAAGATTGAAGAACGTCTTCATCAATCCTATCAATCTTCTTCAATCTACATCAATCTGAAAAATATAATAAATTGAGGAACAATAAACTAAAAAATATAAACACATGAAATAAAATACAAAACATGGGACAACCTTGAAGGTCCTGTTATTGTTGTATTAAAAAGAGATGTGTATAAAATTTCTTATCAAAATGGAAAATCTGAATTTGTTGAACCAGATGAACTTGATATAAATAAAGAAGCTGAAATTCTTGATAAAAAATCAGTTTTAAAGTTTGGAGTTTTTGCTTTATTAAACAATCACTTCTCAATAGGATATGAAAGAGTTATAGATGTTGGAAAAAATATAGAAGCTAAAATTGCATATATTGGGATTGGCTCAAGTTCAAGTGGTATTGATGTTTCTGGATTTTATTCGAAATTTGGTTTTAAGTTTTTACTCGGAAACGACTACTATGTAAAAGGTATGAAATACATACATCCATTAAAAGGCAGATATATAAAACCAGAGCTGATTTATAGTTTTATTTTTGAAAAAAACAGGAGTTATTATAGCTCTTACCCTTCACAACGAATGTATTATGACATAAACTCTTCAGCTTTTGCATTTAATTTAGTTTATGGAAGGCAATTTATTTTAGGAAATATAATGACTTTGGATTATTCGGTTGGAGTTGGTTATGGGTTTACTTTATCAAAAACTTCTATAAATGTAAATTCAAATTGGTCCGATTACAGAACTGATTATTATAGTCATTATTATTTTAACAGAGAATTTCCACTTACAGTAACTGCAGGGTTAAATATTGGATTTATTTTGAAGTAAATTTTCTTTATAAAATCTTTATACTTCTCTCTTCAAGTTTAATATCTTACTTATAACATACTACATACATTTGCTTCATATTTTTTTTATTTATGGAGCAAGGCAAGAATATTAAAGGAAAGTTAAAAAACACTTTCATTGGCAAAGCCAGAGACTTAACTGACAGGTCTGTTTTTAATCGAATTTCATTAGTAGCATTTTTTGCTTGGGTGGGTTTAGGTTCTGACCCATTGTCTTCCTCTTGTTATGGTCCTGAGGAAATAATGCGAAATCTTACGGGACATGGAAACCTTGGGATTTTTGTTGCAATTCTTACAGTAATTACAATTTTTGTCATCAGCACAAGTTACCGACAAATAATCAATCTTTTTCCTCATGGTGGAGGTGGATATATTGTTGCCAGTAAATTGATTTCTCCAACCATTGGGATGATTTCGGGAAGCGCTCTGTTAATTGATTATATGCTGACCATAACCCTTTCTGTTTCGAGTGGGGCTGATGCTTTTTTTAGCTTTTTACCACCGGAATGGCATGGATATAAATTACTTTTTTCTTTTTTTATTTTATTGCTACTCATTGTTCTTAACATGAGAGGAGTTAAAGAATCAGTAATGTTACTGACACCTATATTTATTGCGTTTATTTTAACACACGCCATTTTAATAGGATATAGCATCTTTACTCATCTTGGTGAAGCTCCTGAAATAGTAAAAAATACAGGTGCAGAGATGAGTAGTACAATTTCACAATTAGGTGTTTTCGGAACTATTTTTCTGATTTTAAAAGCCTATAGTATGGGAGCGGGAACTTATACAGGAATTGAAGCTGTAAGTAATGGTATTCCAAATTTACGGGAACCTAAAGTTAAAACCGCTCAAAAAGCAATGATTTTATTATCTGTTTCCTTGGCTATTGCTGCTTTCGGATTAATCATTTCGTATTATTTGTTTCATGTTCAAATTAGTCCCACTAAAACATTAAATGCAGTTTTAGTCGAAACCGCAACTGCTGGTTGGAATCATTATATTGGAAAAGGTTTTGTTTTTCTGACATTACTGTCGGAAGCATCATTACTTTTTGTTGCAGCTCAAACCGGGTTTTTAGATGGACCAAGGGTAATGGCGAATATGGCTCAGGATAATTGGTTTCCCAGAAAATTTACTCACCTGAGCGACAGGCTTGTTTCGCAAAACGGAATTTTAATAATGGGTGGCGCTGCATTTATTTTGTTGTATTTTTCAAAAGGCTCAGTTTCGTGGTTAGTTATTTTATACAGTATTAATGTTTTTATAACATTTACATTATCACAGTTTGGTATGGTAAGACATTGGATAATGGTTAGAAAAGAAGAAAAAAAATGGTTCTGGAAAATGTTAATTAATGGAATAGGTTTAATAATGACCACTTTTATTTTATTTACAGTTTTAATTATAAAATTTGAAGAGGGTGGGTGGGTAACCATTGTGATTACCGGAGTTTTATCTGTAGTTGCTGTGATTATTAAAAGACATTACAACTTTGTTAGAAAAGAGATTATTGAAATTCAAAAGAAAATCAAACAGGTTATCCCTGATATTATTTCTGTAATGAAGTTCAGGATGAAGAAGACTAATTTCGGCAGTTTTGATATTATAACAAATCGCACGGTAGTTCTTCTTGTTAACGGGTATGGAGGACTTGGATTGTATTCTTTATTTAAAACTCTAAACGATTTCAATGGTACTTATAATAATATCGTATTTGTTGAGGTTGGTGTTATGGATTCAATAAAATTCAAAGGATTCGATAAGATAGATAAATTAAAAGAAAATATTGAAATTGATATGAAAAAATACATTTATATAGCTGAACAGTTAGGTTTACATGGTGATAGTTATTATGCAATAGGTACCGATATTGTTGAAGAAATTGATAAACTAATTCCAGTAATTACTGCAAAATATCCTAACCCTGTATTTGTAGGTGGTCAACTTTTATTTGAAGGAAATGCATTTTTTAATAAATTGTTACACAATTATACAATATTTGCTGTTCAAAGAAACCTTTACAAGCACGGCATTACAACAATTGTTATTCCAATTCCTATGCAAATTTCAGAGTTAATGGAAACCTTACCAAAAGAATATAAATAACATTAAAAATAATCATATATGGAAAAGTTAATTGAAGATTTTATCTCAAAACTAGAGAGATTAAAAGTTCAGGAAGCGAAAAAAATAAACAGCAAAAATGAAGAAAATACAATTTTATTTTTATCAGGTAAAATTGCCGGATTTGAATATTGTATTAAGGAACTACAGGATATGATTTCTGAAAATAAAAATTGATTTTATAAAATCAAATAAAATATTTACCCTAATTTTGATTTTTAATTTACTGATGTCATATAATGTTAAAAAGCTTTACAAATAAAAGGATATCACGACAATATATAATAAGTGTTGGTATTACTCTTTTAGTTTCAACTATTTGTTTCTTTATTTCCGATTTAGTAGGTTACCGTACTGTTGCTTTAATACTCCTGTTTACGGTTTCACTTTTAGCATCTGCATTAAGTGTATATCCTGTTCTCATTTCAGCAGTACTTAGTGCATTAATCTGGGATTTCTTTTTTATTCCTCCACATTTTACATTGCACGTTGATAATTCAGAAGATATTTTAATGCTATGTATGTATTTCATTATTGCTCTGTTAAATGGAATACTTTCTTCGAAACTTAAACAATACGAAAAAATTGCCAGGCAGAAAGAAGAAAAGTTAAACGCTCTGAAACTATACAATACTTTGTTTAATTCAATTTCCCACGAACTGCGAACACCGCTCACAACAATTATCGGAGCTTCAGAAAATTTAATTACAAATGATAAAATATTATTAGAAAAAGATAAATTAGAACTACAAAGTGAGATATACATAGCGTCTAGCAGACTGAACAGATTGATTGATAATTTACTTAATATGTCAAGGCTTGATTCGGGATTTTTGAAACCCAAAATGGATTGGTGTGATATAAACGACCTTATTCACTCTGTTGTAAACAGGCTTCAACCGGATAATGAAAACCACTCAATTGAAATAAAGGTTTCCAATGATAACTCAATAATATGGTTAGATTTCGGATTAATTGAACAATCGCTGTATAATGTTATTCATAACGCAATTGTACATTCTCCTGATAACACTAAAATTATTATTACAGCCGAATATATGGATGGTTATATGATAATTAAAGTTGCAGATAACGGAAACGGATTTATAACTGACGGGAAAGAACAATCATTTGATAAATTTTATCGTTCTCCGGAATTAAAAACGGGTGGACTTGGTTTAGGATTATCCATTGTAAAAGGATTTGTAAGTGCACATAACGGTTTTGTCGAGATTAATAACAATAAACCTAATGGAACCATTGTTACAATAAAAATTCCCTCAAATACTCCTTTAATAAATTCAGAGAATGAATAATAACTCAAAAATATTGATAATTGATGATGAAAGGCAAATCAGAAAGCTAATTGTTATAACTCTTGAATCTAACAATTTTTACGTACTTGAGGCTGCAACTGCCAAAGAAGGATTGCAAATGGCAGCTATGCATCCGCCCGATTTAATAATACTCGACCTTGGCTTACCCGACGAAGATGGACAAAGTGTTTTGGTAAAGTTGCGGGATTGGTATATTTCACCAATAATTATTTTATCTGTTCGCGATGCTGAAACAGACATTATCCAGGCGCTTGATAATGGAGCCAACGATTATCTCGTAAAACCATTTCGTACTGGTGAACTTTTAGCCAGGATAAGAAATGCTTTAAGGAATAAATTCGAATCAAATAATCAATCCATCATTACCTTTCAAAATATAACAATTGACCTAGTAGCAAGGATTGTAAAAAAAGATAATGCAGTATTAAAGCTTACTTCAACAGAATATTCACTAATAACATTATTAGCTCGTAACGAAAATAAAGTTCTAACACACCAATTTATTCTTCGTGAAATATGGGGACCTGGTTATGTTGAACAATCTCAGTACCTGAGGGTTTTTATTGCTCAAATTCGTAAAAAGATTGAGGAAAACCCTAATCAACCGAAAATTATTATTACTGAATCTGGTATTGGTTATAGATTAGTTGGCGAAGATATTTAGTAAAGTCTCTTTCCCGTCATTCCCGCGTAGGCGGGAATCTCCCGTAAATATCTAAACTAATGAACGCATACTGCTTTTTGTCTTCGACTTATGAAAACAGAAAAGTACATATAACGATATCTTTTTATTAATACAAATTAATTACGTTCTTTTTAGAGAAATAATTAATTAGATCTAACAAAGGGCCGGTCATAAATGTAGTACAGAGTGCCATTAAAACCATAATTGCGAATATTTCAGGACTTAAAATTCCTAAATCGTAACCAATATTTAAAACAATGAGTTCCATTAGTCCTCTTGTATTCATTAGTGCTCCAATTGAAAGAGATTCTTTCCACGAACGACCAACAATTTTTGCAGTAAAAGCACTTCCGCCAAACTTTCCAAAAACAGCTACTAAAATAACAAGCCCACAGATTACCCATAAATGACTTGTATTTAATAATCCAATTTGAGTACGAAGACCGGTAAAGGCAAAAAATATTGGCAATAATAGAACTGTACTAATATCTTCTATTTTATTTGTTACAATAATTTTAAAACGAATATTATTTGGCATAATAACGCCTGCTATAAACGAACCAAACAAAGCATGAATTCCAATAATCTCAGTAAAATAGGCAGAAAGTATAAGTACAAAGAAAGTAATTGCAATAATGGTTTTATCAATTTTATTTCCTTTAAGCCTTTTATCGCTTATTTTTTGCAACCAGGGTTTAACAAGTTTAAGCATAATTATTATGTAAACAATTGCTAAGCCAATAGTAAACAAAGAACTAACTATACTACCAGCTTTTACAATTGCAATAACAGCTGCAAGTAAACACCATGCTGTTACATCGTCAGCTGCTGCACAGGTAATTGCTAATACTCCCAATGGTGTTCGAGTTAATCCTCTTTCTTTAAGAATTCGAGCTAAAACAGGAAAAGCAGTTATGCTCATTGCAATTCCTATGAATAAAGCAAATGAAATAAAATTAATGTTTTGCGGTGCTAATTCCTGATATATAAAATACGACAAGCAAGTACCAAGAAAAAAAGGAAATATTATGCTTACATGGCTGATAATAACAGCATCGTGAGCTTTATTTTTAATTTTACTTATGTCTAATTCCATTCCTATTACAAACATAAAAAAAGCTAGTCCAATTTGACTTAGAAATTGTAAAGAGATAAACGATTCTTTTGGGAAAATAACCGCTGATAAATCAGGACATAACCAGCCAAATATTGAAGGACCAAGAAATATTCCGGCTATTATTTCTCCAATTACAGTTTGTTGTCCTAATTTTTTAAAAATAATGCCAAACACTTTTGATAATAACAGAATTATAATTACTTGTAATAATAATATACTTAGCGGATATTTAATATTACTTGATAATTGTTGTAAGATATTTTCCTGAGAATCAATAACTACCGGTTTTGCATTGTCAACAAAAGTTGATGTGTTACTAATGTTTTCTTTATGTTCAACTTTCTCTGTACTTACAATTTGATTCCCTTTATCAATAATTACCCAAATAAGTGAAACAAATACCCCAATAATAGTAAGATATGTTAATAATTTTTTAATCATATAATCTTAAATAATTATTCAAAATTAAAAAGATTTAATGACAGATAAAAATAGTTCATGATTAATACTGCAATTTCCTAATATTAAGCACATTCAAAACTCCTATTCATTTGTAAATTAATAATAATTAGACTATTCATCCAAAATTTATATGTGAATTATATAACTTCATGCTTTAATTGTGTAAAGAAGTTAATTTTAAAAACATCAACTTTACAAATTATTATATTTTAAATATGATAATTCTTCTTAACTTTACGCTGTGAAAAAATTTGTTTACATATTAATTTTGTTATCATTCTTTGGATTTAAAAATTTAAATGCAAAGACAGAACCTATATTTGCAAATCAATATTTATTTGGGGTAACCAAATATGACAATTCTTCAAAAGAGAAAAAAACAGATTCCTTACTTGACACAAAGAATTATCCAACTTCAAATAAAATTCTTAAAGAAAAGAAAATCCGTCATAGAGGGCTTACAACAGTATTTTATCTTTTTAGTAATAATTGCCCTAAACTCTTTGACTTTTATAATAAAGAGTTAATCTTTTCATCGCAAACTTATAACTTATTACGACTTTTTTCTGTTAACGAAAAACGAGGTCCACCTTCAATTTAAGTTTTCTATTTTTTTTTTTTTTACTATTCATATTGAACTTGCGTCATTCGTGAGTTCTGACTATAATTATTATTAAATGAATTCAATTTTAATTATTGCATTTATTATTGGCTACACATTTATAGCCTTTGAAAATAAGGTTCATATAAATAAAGCTGCAACTGCACTTTTTACAGGAGTAATATGCTGGACAATTTATGTGTTATTTTCCAATAATACTGAACATGTTATACTTCAATTAGGCGAACATGTAGGAAGTATTTCTCAGATTTTATTTTTTCTTATTGGAGCAATGACTATTGTTGAATTAATTGATTCGCATGATGGATTTGATGTAATAACAAAGCAAATAACAACTCATAATAAAAGAAAACTTTTATTGATTTTAAGTTTTATAACCTTTTTTCTGTCTGCTGTACTTGATAATTTGACCACAACTATTGTAATGGTTACTCTTATAAGAAAATTATTAAATGAAAAAAATGACCGTCTTTTATTTGTAGGAATGATTGTAATAGCAGCTAATTCAGGCGGTGCATGGTCGCCAATTGGTGATGTTACTACAACAATGCTTTGGATAGGAGGTCAGATTACAACAGTTAACATTGTACTCAAATTATTTGTTCCAAGCTTTGTGAGTATGATTGTTCCGTTAGTTTTAATTTCACTTATGATTAAAGGTCAATTTGAAAGAAAAAACAAAGAGAATGACAAAAAGGATTCAATTATCCCAAAATTTGAAAAAAACTTTATTTTTTTTCTCGGTGTTTCTGTACTAATTTTTGTTCCTGTTTTTAAAACCATTACTCACTTACCACCATTTATGGGAATTTTAATTGGGCTTTCTGTTTTATGGATAGTAACAGAGCTCTTACATAAAAAGAAGGAGCACGAACAAAAAATAACAGTAGCAAAAATTATTAGAAGAATTGACATGCCAAGTATTTTATTCTTTCTTGGCATTTTGGTTGCAGTTGCTGCACTTGAATCAACAGGATTGCTTAGAAGTCTTGCCACATCAATGAGTGAATCAATAGGAAATCTAAAAGTCATTTCTATTTCCTTAGGTTTCTTATCTGCAATTATTGACAATGTCCCTTTGGTTGCAGCAACTATGGGGATGTACGATTTACAGATTTTTCCTGCCGATCATTATTTCTGGGAGTTTATTGCATATTGTGCCGGAACCGGTGGTAGTTTATTAATTATTGGATCGGCAGCAGGTGTAGCCGCTATGGGAATTGAGAAAATTGATTTTTTCTGGTATTTAAAAAAGATAAGCATTTGGGCATTTATTGGTTATTTGGCTGGTGCAGCTGTTTACATTTTGTTTTTGTGATAAAGTATCACAAATAAAGAGTTTAAAAATATTAAAAGAAAATATTATGAAAAAGAAAATTAACTGGTTTAGTATAGGACTTTATTCTTTGGTATGGGGAATAATCCTTTTTTTAATATGGGTAGCGTATAGTATATTAAGCTAAATTTTAGTTTTTTGTTTAATTGGCATTATATTTTTTGGTTTGTAAAAGCTGATTACGGTATTAATAAAACTAGCCCGGTTAGCTGTTATTGACTATTAATACAGTTTACCTGTATATATTTTGCTTTTTAAATTGCAATACAAATGCTTTATATATTTTAAAAAAAAATAAAAATATGATAAAACTAATTAATCAACCAAAGGAAGCTTTAATAAATTTATTATGGAATTCCGATACCAAAATTAAAAGTTTATTGCTTAATTCAAAAAAATTAGCAGATGCTAGAAATAATCTTTTTGACTATCTTAATAATCTTGAAAGACATTATTTTAATATATTTTCGGATAAGAAGTTTAATAAAATTCATATTGTTGAAAGAAATAATGCTAAAGAATGTATAAGAGTATTAAAAAATGTAATTAGAACAGAAAATGAGAAGCTTACTAATTATTCGGCACTTAATAAACTTTACAAAATAGCGAATAAAAAACAAAATGCTTTAGATAGTGTATCTGAAGGTTTTTTGCTCGAATTTATTAGTTTATTTAACGGTATAAATGGTAAATCAGGAATTACTGAATCAACTTTTATTTTAGAAGGTTCTGATGATGAAATTGCAAGAAAAAGAACTGTTAAACTTGATAAGTATGCTAGTTACATTCATAAAAAAATGTCAAAATTTAAGTCAGGTCTTGATATTGAAATTGATAAAAAAAGACTTGACTCAAAGCAAAGAATATTAAAATATTTTAATGCAAATGAAAACGATTGGAACGATTATCAATGGCATTTAAAAAAAATTGTAAAAGATTCAAAAACATTATCAGATTTGGTTTTTCTCTCAAATACTGAAAAAGAAGCGTTGGAAATTTCAACAAAGTGTAAAATTCCATTTCAAATAACACCTTATTATTTATCTCTTTTTGATTATACAGGTAAAAACAACTTCGATAAAGCTGTTAGAGCTATGGTAATACCTTCAAAAAAATACTGCGTTAATGTTTATGAAAACAAAATGCAAAATACAGACATGGATTTTATGGGCGAAAAATCTACTAGTCCAATTGAAGGAATTACAAGAAGATATCCACATATTGTTATTTTAAAACCTTTTAATTCTTGTCCGCAGATTTGTGTTTATTGTCAGAGAAATTGGGAAATTAAAAATATTGACAATACAATTTTTTCTAAAAGTATTATAGTAAATGCAATTAAATGGATAAAAGAAAATAAAAATGTTTCAGAAGTTTTGGTAACAGGTGGCGATCCATTAACTCTAAATAACAAAAATATTGGATTTGTAATAAATGAACTTGCTAAAATTAGTCACATTGAGCGAATTAGAATTGGCACACGTGTTCTTGTAACACTTCCAATGAGAATTAATGATGAGTTTATTGAAATTTTGAAAAATAATAATATTCCAGGAAAAAGAGAACTGTGTATAATTACTCATTTTGAACATTTTAGCGAAATAAACAAAGAAGTTATTGAAGCAGTATCAAAAATAAGGAAAGCAGGAATAAGTATTTACAATCAACAAGTGTTCACTTATTATAACAGTTTTAGGTATGAAACTTCGTATCTACGAAAAATGTTGAAATTGATAGGCATTGACCCATATTACACTTTTAATACTAAAGGAAAAGATGAAACTATTGATTTTAGAGTTCCAATTGCAAGAATAGAACAAGAGAGAAAAGAAGAAGCACGTTTTTTACCTGGTATTGTAAGAACTGATGAGCCGGTTTTTAATTTACCAAAATTAGGCAAGTCGCATTTAAGGGCGTGGCAAGACCATGAACCTATAATGGTAATGGGTACAGGTGAAAGAGTTTATCGCTTTTTTCCTTGGGAATCAAAAGTTACATTAGTTGAAGATTACTTATACAAAGATTTGCCTATTTATAATTATCTCAAACGTATTCAGGCAGATGGCGAAAATCCGGATGATTATAAATCAATCTGGTATTATTTTTAATTTGATGCAGTATAAAATCGAATTAAGTGTTTTGTTTAAACATTGTGCCTAACATCATACTTAAAGAACTGAATATAATTACTAAAATCACAAGTGATTCATTAATATAAGGAATTTGCATTGAATAAGGAATGGATAGAAAAAGTAAAATTGTTATTAGGCCTCTTGGTCCAAGAAATAATAATTTTGTTACATTAACTTTTGTGATTTTAAAATATAAATAACGTATCAATAAAATAATGCATACTATAATTAATGCAAGCATTACACTTTGAAAGTTTAATAGATTGTTAGCATCTATCAAAAATCCAAAAAGTAAAAAGAAAAGTGATTTTATCAGAAAAGTAAACTCTCCTATCATTTCACGAAACTTTTGTATGTCTTTATTGAAATTTTCGGGATCTAATTTTTCAATAAAATGAAATCTTTTAAAATCATTAATGTTGTTAAGGAAAAGCCCAAATAACAAAATAAAAATAAGTGAAGGTAAATGATAAATTTTTGATATGCTATAAATTAGTACAATTATTAATAAAATTGGAATATATTTTACATGATGGGTAATCTGTTTTAATAAATAAACAAGACCAATACTTGCTACAAATGATATAATAAGCATTATTAACAATTGAAATGTAAAATATCCCATTGATAAAAACGTTATTGCCCCTTCAGTTGCAAAAACATTAAAGATAATTACCCCGAAAATATCCGACAAACTACTTTCGTATATAACAAATTCTTTACTGTTAGCATTTAAGTGTTGTGCACTTGGAATGGCTACGGCACTGCTTATTATACAAATTGGTATAACATTTAGTAATGTCACCATTAGTGGTTTTCCTGTAAGGAAATGAAAACCATAACCAAATATTATCATAAGTATTATTATCTGAATAATTGCAGAAAATGTTGTTTTTATTAGTGTTTTTTTCTTGCTTTTATTTAATTCGAGTTCCAATGCTCCTTCAAGAACAATTAATATCAATCCTACAGTACCAATAATTGGTAAAAGTGAATGCAAATCAGGTAACTCAATATTTAAGAAAGTTGTAAATTGCTTAACAATCCATCCGAGTATAAGTAAAAGAACTATTGTCGGAATTTTTGTTTTTTTAGAACTTAAATCAAAAATGTAAGATATCAATACTAAAATACAAATTATTATAATAATATTCATTTAAATGTAAATTATTTATAAAATAATATATTTAGGGGAAATTGTGTGTATCCTCTTTTCTTAATCTATTCAAAAATATAAATTTTATTTAATATACAAAAATTTGAAAAGAGATTTGTTGTATTAAAAGCAAATATCCTCAGATTTAATCCCTATCTCAATTTCTAAATCTTGCATTATTGCTAATTGTTTATTCAAGTCATTATTTATATATAAATAAATAGGGATACCAATATTCGTATAAATTTCGATACCTTTTGAAGTAGGTTCAATATCAATAATTTTACATTTGAATATATTGCTGAAATTATTTCTGTTTTCTTCATTAACAATATATACATTATTGTTTCTGAACCACACATTTATTTCGCCTAACGGAAAATTATCTGAAACAATAAATTTACAACCATTGGTCTCAAAATATTTTATATTGTTATTTTCAATAATTTTACCCGAGAAATAATTTGTTATTCCTAAAAAATTTGCAACAAATCTTGATTTAGGATTATGAAAAACATCGTTCAAAATGCCATCTTGAATTATTGTACCATTTTCGATAATTGCAATTCGGTTTGAAAGTGAGACCACCTCTTTATAATTATGCGTAACATGAATTATTGTTTGCCCTTTTTTATTTATTTTTCTGAGCAAAGATGTTATATCGTGTTTTAAATTAATATCTAAAAACGAAAGCGGCTCATCGAGCAATAATATTTCTGGCTTTGTTGCTAAAGCTCTTGCAATTGCCACCCTCTGTGCTTCGCCTCCTGATAAATCTGTAACATTTCTATCTGACAATTGCGAAATTTCTGTTTCTTCGGCTAATGAATTTACAGTATTTTTAATAGTTGTTTTATTTTCTTTTCTGCATTTTAGCGGATATGCTATATTTTCGAATACGGTTAAATGGGGAAATAATGCTTGATTTTGATAAACTATTCCAAAATTTCTGTTTTGTATTGGGTTAATTGTTATTTCATTTCCATTTAATATAATTTTTCCTGAATCTAATTTAACTATACCCGAAATAATTTCGAGCAACATAGTCTTACCCGCTCCCGATTTGCCAAGCAACGTATAATAATCTCCTTTATTAATAACAAGATTAATATTACTTAAAGAAAATTTCCCTATGCTCTTATTTATATTAACGAGTTCCAACATTCTTTTTTCTCCTCGAAATTATATTCATAACAATAAAAATTAATAAACAAATTGTAATAAATAAAACGGTTACAGGTTTTGTGTAACTTAATCCAAATGAATTAAATTTTTCATAAATTAAAACGGGTGTAATCATAGGATGATAGGCAATAATTACTACCGCACCGAACTCGCTTAAACCACGACCCCACATCATTATTAAACCAGTTACAATGTTTTTCATTGCAAGAGGTAACGAAATAGAAAAAAACACTTTTGTTTTTGATGCTCCTAAAGTCATAGCAACTTTCTCAAGTCGGTCGGGAACGTTATAAAATCCATCAATAGCAGAATTTAACAAATATGGAATGCTAACAAATGCCATTGCAACAATAATTCCTGCAGGGTGATTTATAAACGAGAACCCTATGTTTTCTGCTGTTTTCCCAACTATTGTGTCTCTTGATATAACACCGAGCAATGCAATACCCGCTGCTGAATGAGGAATAATTACAGGAATATTTATTATGCCAAGTACAATTTTTTTTAATGGAAATTTGTTTTTTGCAATAATGTATGCTAAAGGTATTGCACCTATTGAAAATATCAATGTAGCTGCAATCGATGTCCATAATGTTAACCATATACTTTGTTGAACTTCAGTTTCTTTTGCTGTTTCAAATAAATCAATAGGCGAGGTTGATAAAAACATTCCTAGCAATGGAGCAAGAATAAATAGTAAAATTAATCCCCCTAAAAAAATAAAAACTAAATTTAATGTGTTAAAATTTCTCATTTAATTATTTTAATGTGGTTTCTAAAAATTAACAGGTTGCGTCATGGCGGGCTTTACCCGCCATCTCATATTGAAGGCAGACCTTCGATTGTGAGATTCTGAAACAAGTTCAGAATGACGTGTCGTTAATTTTTAGAAGTCCTCTTAACATTATTTATAATATTTAATTTCTCTTTCTAATATCATTTCTGGTTTTGCGTTATAAATAATTGTTTTTTTAATCCAATTATTTTGGTAATCATATTCATACTTGTAAACAGATTTTGAATTTGATGAATCTTTAGCTACAAAGCATAATTCTTCAACAATATTATTCTGTAAATCATAATTATATGTATATTTATTTTCTAACTTATTTTCAGCAGAAAATTTACAGTTTTCAATTTTATTGCCATTTTCATTATACTTAAAGGTAAATTTCTTTTGTAATTTTAATTCTGAATTGTAGCTATTATCTTCTATCATGTTGCCTTTTTCATTATACAAATATGTAATCTTTTTATCAATTTTACCAATTTCCTTATAACTAACATCTTCAATTAATTTTCCTTTATCATCATACTTATAATAAATTGTTCTTATCAATTTTTCATCACCATTATACTGAGCTTCTTCAATCCTTCTATTTTCATTATCGAACTTGTAAACGTAATTTTTTTCTAAATTTCCTTTTGAAGAATATCGTTTATCTTCAATTTTATTACCATATAAGTTGAATTGATTTATATAATAAAGATCTAAAGAATCTTTTATAAACTCTCCGTTTTTTTCGATAGCAAAGTATGATGACTCTTTTATTGATTTAACTTTGCCATTTAGATTCCAATTTGTTAAATCGTTTTTTTGCCCTATAGAAATTAATGGTAAAACACTTAAAAACAAACAATATTTAAAATAATTTAAATTCAAACCACAAATATGATATTTTCTTTTAGTCTAATTGTTGAAATTGCCATCTCTATCATTTTAAACTATTAAATAATTCAGAATTAAAAGTTATCATAACAAATGACCAAATATTATTTTTATTACTATTTCCGGCTTTCAGTATTTCCATACTTTTTTCTGCAAGTAAAAAAGAAAAGCCAAAATCAAAGGTTATAAATTCATTGAATTTGTATTTTAATGAAAGGTCATTTTCGAATCCCAAATAGTGATTTATTACTTTATTATTATCTATTACTTTATTTTGCAAATAAAATAAATGTTCATCAGTACGTATTGAAAGTTTTTTTGATATTTTATATGTCAAAAATAAATATGGATTTATTAGTCCACCATTTTTTACATCATTCGGAAATTTTGTAAAATAATCCATGTTTCCCATAAATTTATGAGTTACCCCGTAAAGAGGAACAAAAGAACGAGAAATTGAATTGTTTTTTGTTGCATCATCACCACTAACATATTCACATCCAAGCGAACTTGTTATTTTTTTTGAAACAGCGTATTTTATTTCAGGTTGTAAATAATAAGCTTCAACTTTATTGCCAGATGAAATGTTGCCATACTGGTAATATCCGCTTAAAGTTAAATATAAATTTTTATGAGTAAATTCAATGCGACCGCCTGAATTTCCTCGAACATATAAAACATTTTTATTCGTTAAACTCTGATACCCATCTGCCGAATTAAGAGTTGTTAAAGTTACTTTTTCAGAAAGTTTAACATTAAAATGATGCACACTTAATATTTTATAATTAGAAAATGACGAAGGAGAATAATCTGTTTCATAAATTCTTTCTGAAGTTTGATTAAAGAAAAACATTAACTGCGAATTTATTTTTTGTGTTTTAAAAATTAAATTAAGCCCATCGTGAGCTTTTGATGCCTGACTCCAGTCCGATTTTGAAAATAAACGTCCATTATCTAATTGAACATTCTGTCTGCCAATTCGTAATAACCAATTTGATTTTATATTCTGCTCAATATAAGCTTCAAATATGTTTAATGAACCATTTATTGATTCTTGTCCGTATTGTCCCCAAATTCTAATATCTTGAATAGAAGTATGAAATTTAAAATACTTTTGTTTAAAGTCAAATAAAATTCTGCTCCTTTGCGTACCAAAATATGCAGGAGTAGTTGTATCATTACGAAGCTGTTTATAACCATTGCGAAATTCAACACGGGGGCGAAATTCAAGCGAAACATTAAATGTTTTTATAGTGTCCGAAGATTGCGATTGAACCAATTCTGCAATAAAAAGAAATATTGCCATTATTATTCCTGTTCTCATATCTTATCAATTATTTTTTTGCAAACGATTTAAGTTCTACAGGAATTTTATCGTAACTATTAGTTGAAGAAGGAATAACCGACCGTTGACCTAATTTTTCAAGTATTTTCATTCCTTTTTCTTTTGTTAATAGAAATTTAACAAAGGCAAGAGCAACAGATTTGTTAGGTGCGTTGTTAGGTATTGTTATTCCATAAACCATAGGTTCTCCTTTTTGGGTTATTTTTTCGCCAGGTTTTTTCCCATTTATATCAACAGATACAGATGCGTATAAATCAGAGAATGCAGAATTTTTAAGATTTATCTCATCAGGTAAAATTATATATTTTAGCTTATGTTGTTCGGCTACAGAGCGATAAAGAAAAATATAATCTATTGTATTTGACTCTAATAAAGCTAATAAATCCGTTTCTTTTGGGCGAATATTATTTTCGTCTTTTTTTAGTAATTTTTCTGATAGTCCGTTTGCTTTATAATATTTTTCTGCAAGCTTTGTTACTAAAACAGCTCTGTAGCCACAGGGGTCAGAATTAGGATCGGCTCTTCCTATACTAATTTTATCATCAAGCATAATTTTATACCAGTTTTTATTAGTTATTTCATTACTTCTTCTGGACTTGTTAGTATAAACAATTGCCATTTCGTTTGATGCGAATTTTATATTCCAGTTGGCAAATTTTGGAATTAATATTTTATCTATAACAGTATAATCAGCCGAAGCCATTATATCACAGGGTTTATCTAATTCAGATATTTTTCTTGCGCATTCTACACTTCCTGCTGCTTCAGAAATAATAGTAACATTTGGATTTTCTTTTTTAAAGGCATCGGCAATTTCTTTTACAGGAACTGATAAACTTCCGGCATGAAAAATAATTAGTTCGCCAGTTAATTCTGTTTTTGAAATTAAATTAAACGAGCTTATAGCTATCGGATTTAATTTAAGTGATACCAATATTAATGGTATAATCAGCCAAAGTTTTAATGTATAATTCATATTTAATTTTCGTTATGTAAATAAATTCATATCGGGCACAAATATAATATGTTTTTATAATAAGATGCAAATTATTTTATTGCTTTTTAACATGAACTGTTTAATTATACTAAAAAATAAAATTATATTTGCATAATAAATTTCAATACAATTCTATTAAATGTCAGATTCAATAGTAATTATACCAACTTATAACGAAAAAGAAAATATCGAAAGAATTATTCGTAAAGTATTTTCTTTGCAAAAATCATTCGAAGTATTAATTATTGATGATGGTTCACCCGATGGTACTGCACAAATTGTTAAAACATTACAAAAAGAATATCCTAAGAGTCTGCATTTGTTAGAAAGAAAAGGTAAATTAGGTTTAGGAACTGCGTATATTGCTGGTTTTAAATGGAGTTTAGAGCGTCAGTACGATTTTGTTTTTGAAATGGATGCCGACTTTTCGCATAATCCCGACGACCTTATTAATCTTTATAATGCATGCAATATCGAAAAACCAACATTAACAATTGGCTCAAGATATAAATCGGGAGTAAATGTTGTAAACTGGCCCATGGGAAGAGTAATTATGTCATATTATGCTTCGGCTTACGTTCGTTTTATTACAGGAATGGATATTCGCGATACAACTGCAGGGTTTGTTTGTTACAACAGAAAAGTTTTGGAAGCAATTCATTTTGATAAAATTAGAATGAAGGGATATGGTTTTCAAATTGAAATGAAATTTACAACATATAAAATGGGTTTTAATATTGTTGAGGTCCCAATTATTTTTACCGATCGTAAGCAAGGAACATCAAAAATGAGTGGTGGAATTTTTAGTGAAGCTGTTTGGGGGGTAATTAAAATGAAATGGAAAAGTTTTTTTAGAAATTACAAACAAATTAGCTAATTAGTGTTAGCATTTACTCCCGAAATATTGACAATTAACAATAGCCCCTGCTTTATTAGTCATTGCGGGCTTGACCCGCAATCGCTTTACACGAAAATGAGATGGCGGATTAAATCCGCCATGACGAATAGCCAAACTTTATAGAAAATAAAGGTCAAAACAAATCAAAACGTATGATAAATACTGACACTATTATGCACAATTATTATATTAAAGGTGCTACAATAGTTAACGAAAACAAAATCTTTATTGGAAATGTACTGATTGTTGATGGAAAAATTAAAGAAGTTTCTGAACAAATAATTGAAGGTCTATCTGAAGAAAGTATTAAAATAATAGATGCTAAAGGGTTTCATCTTTTCCCAGGAGTTATTGACGACCAAGTACATTTTCGTGAACCCGGATTAACTCATAAAGCTGAAATTTATACTGAAGCTAAAGCAGCTGTTGCTGGTGGAATAACTTCGTTTATGGAAATGCCAAACACTAAACCACCAGCACTTACGCATAAACTTTTACAAGAAAAATTTGATATTGCTTCTCAAAAATCTTTGGCAAATTATTCGTTTTATCTTGGTGCGTCAAACGATAATTTAAGCACGTTGTTATCTTTAGATAATAACAATGTGTGCGGTATAAAAGTTTTTATGGGTGCTTCAACGGGAAATATGCTAGTAGATAACGAATCAACTCTTTCGGAATTATTTAAAAAATCGAAATCGCTAATTGCTGTTCATTGCGAAGAGGAAAGTATTATCAGGGCAAATGCATCTCATTTTTTAAATAAATTTGGTGAGAATATAACCATAAAATATCATCCGCTAATACGCTCTGCTGAAGCGTGTTATGCTTCATCAAAAAAAGCTGTTGATTTAGCTAAAAAGTACGATACTCGTTTGCATGTTTTACATTTATCAACAGCAAAAGAAATGGAATTGTTTTCCGATAAACCTATAAAAGATAAGCGAATTACTAATGAAGTTTGCGTTCATCATCTTTGGTTTAACGATGAAGATTACGAAAAATATGGTAACAAAATAAAATGGAACCCAGCAATTAAATCAAAAAACGACAGAGAAAAATTAAGAGAATCTTTAAATAACAATATTCTCGATATTGTTGCAACCGACCATGCACCTCATACAATCGAAGAAAAATCAGCAAGTTATTTTCAGGCACCATCTGGCGGACCATTAGTTCAGCACTCATTGGTTGCGATGTTAGAAATGTATCATCAGAACATTTTTTCTCTCGAAAAAATAACTGATAAAATGTGCCATTCTCCAGCAGAAGTTTTTCAAGTTAAAAACAGAGGGTACATTCGTCCTGATTATTGGGCTGATTTGGTTTTGGTTGATTTAAATAATCAATGGAAAGTTGAAACTAATAACATTTTGTACAAATGTAAGTGGTCGCCATTTGAAGGTCAAACTTTTAAATCAAAAGTTGTTACAACATTTGTCAACGGAATTCCAGTTTATTACAATGGAGTTTTTGAAGAACAAACTAAAGGCAAAGCATTAGAGTTTTCGCGATAATAGTTAATAAAGATTAAACATGTTACAACATATAAGGTTTTGACTTATATTTGTAAAAAATTAAAATTGTGAAAATAGAAGATGAAATAAAAGGTCGTTTTCGTAACAATTATCACAAAGGATTGATTAATTTAAAATATACTGTTAATCATTTGAGTTATCAATTTCTACAATTTTTAAAAAAACACGATTTAACAGAGCAACAATATAATATTTTACGTGTTTTGCGGGGATTTCGCAAAGAAGGACCTAAATCAATTGGCTTTTTAAAGGAGCGAATGCTCGATAAAAGTTCAGATGTAAGCCGAATTTTAGATAAATTATTTGCTAAAGAATTAATCAGCAGAAAAGAAGGTGCGGTTGATCGTCGTCAGAAAGATGTTGCAATTACCGAAAAAGGAATAAATCTTTTATCTGAAATGGATGAAATAGAAACTCAAGTAGATACTTTTCTGAAAAATCTTACTGAAGAAGAAGTTCTTGAACTAAATCGCCTACTTGATAAAATAAGAGAGTAAATAAAAAAAATAAAGTTTGAAATAATCTGTCATTATTTCTTTTTTGGTGCTTTAAATTTACCTTCTTCGATATGTTTTTCAATGTTAGAAATTATCTTCTCTAGATAAAGAATAGCGTTTTTTTTATAATTACACATATCAATGACTGAAACTTTCCCTCCACATTCAGTAAATGTTTTTATTCCATGAGCCAAATAATTCCTATTTGTTTTAATTGTTACCAAATCAGCACCAGCTTTTTCAGCTGGTCCAACTTTTGAATCAAATCCATACTTTGTGGCTAACTTACGTATTTTATCAGCATCAACATTCCCTGAAAGTTTTACAAACTCATTTATTACTTCTCCTCTGTCGTCCTTAAGTTCAATTGTGAAAGAAACAATCGTGTTTGAAACTATTTCATTGTATAATTCTTGAAAAATCACTTCTTCAGATTTATTTTTTAGGTTTTTATCTGCAAACCTTTTGTTAGACACCCAAAGTCGTTGAACATCTTCGTGAAGTTTCTTAAATGAGATATTGGATTTTGAAATTGAATTTAAGTATTCTATCAATGTAATTCTTGTTATTGCCTCAACAAGATTATAAATCAAAAGAAAACCATTGGCTTTTAATATTTTTAACAACTCATCATCAATAGGGTGAACATTGTTAACTCCTGTTAAGGAATAATGTAATACAGGTGTATCGTGTTCAAGTTTGGATAAAAACTCAAAATACTTATCTATCTCCTTCTTCCTACTTAGAAATTCTTCCTTAGATTTTCCCATAATGCAACTGATCCTTTTTTATTCTATTTAAAAGACTATCACGAACAAAATTTACTCTTTTTGTTAATCTTCCAGAATTGTTACTCCCATCAGATGCCACGTGATCATCAAACTCAACAGAATCAAGCCAATCTATATATGTTGGTTTTAATGTTGGGTCATATTGAAGAGCTAAAAATGAACCAACTGAAATAGCTTCAAATCTCACTCTTGGCGTAGAATCTGAAGCTGATGATTTAGAAAATCCATTAGGTATATATTTTTCTACAAATTCCAACATCGTAATAAAATTATTTTGTAAAGTATGCTTGTCAAACCCATTTTTGTTTTTTTCTTCTACATATTTGTCAAGATATTTTTGTCCTCTGATTTTTGGATCTTCACCAAATTCAGAATATGTAAAAAATCGCAAAACTAATTCTTGAGCATCACCTCTTTTTATTTTATCCTTACTTAAGGGTGTCAACTTTTTAAATAATTTATTTTCTGAGCACTCAATTATAAAGTCATAAAATTTGCCACCAAAAGAACCTTTCCTAACTTCTGCCGGGCTTGCTTTTCTGCCACTTGTATTTAATCTATAGAAAATGTCTTGCTTTATTTCTTCAGTGGCTTTATCAGAAATTATTTGAAAACGAAGTGAATTAGTTTGAAATTTATTTTGTCTGGATAAATCTAAATCAAGATATGAAAAACCATTTAAAGTAGTCAATTTTTTCAAATCTTGCAATACTAAGCCATGATTAACAAAAGCGTCTATTGTTCTAATACGTTGCGAGCCATCAATAATTTCTATGTAGCCAGAATTGTCATTAATTGATGCAAAAATTGGTTGAATTGGAACTCCGAGAAAAAGCGATTCTATAAATCTTGACATTTCGTATTCATTCCAAACAAAATTACGCTGATAGTTTGGTATATAGATGCTTGCTCCGTCTTTTATTACTCCTGTTTTAAATTTGTAAAGTAAAACCTCAATAGGATATTCTAATGTATTATAATCATAAGGAATATTTAATTCTTTAATTTGCTTTTCAGCTTTTTCTCTTTCCTTATCCGTTATTGTGATTTTGCTATTTGTCATATGTTTAGTTTAAGATTTTTTCTAAATGTATCTTAATGCTTCTTGCAATTGCCTCACCTAATTTTACTGGCACTGCATTGCCAATTTGTCGCTGAATATTTTTTGAAATTACTTCACCTTTTGTATCATCTATAAATTTATAATCAATCGGAAACGATTGAAGGAGCGCTGCCTCTCTTAAAGAAATTGCACGATGTTGTTCAGGGTGTCCAAACCGCCCATTACCCAAACCAATACAATGTGTTGTGAGAGTGGGAGATGGTTCATCCCATTTCATTCTTCCATAAACATCACCAAATGTTTTACCAGAAAGTTTTTTATGACACTTCAACTTTAAGTCATCAGGCCAATTCCTCCAACTTCCTCCTTCTTTTGTTAATCTGATTCTTTTTTTATTAAGATCAGAAAGCTTTTGTGCTCTGTGTAAGGAGTCGGTTTTACAAATTTCTCCGTCTTTTATTTTAGGTAATTTTCCTATTGTACTTTTAACTGTCGGATAATTTTCTTTTGAATAAAGTGGAGAAATTAAATTGATGTTACCAAATTTAGAAGCAAGTAAAACAAGTCGTTTACGATTTTGAGGTACACCAAATTCTGGGCAATAAACAATTTTCTGCGTATCCGAAATATAATAATTGTTTTCCTTTAATGTCTTTATGAATTTGCTATAAACACCATTCTTGTTATATTTTGCTAATTGGGGAACATTTTCCATTGAAATAATATCAGGTTGAATTACTTCAATTATTTTTGCAAATGAGCTAAGCAAACTCCATTTATTATCAGTATTTTTTGGTTTAACACCTGCAGTATAACGCGAGAATGGCTGGCAAGGAGCGCATCCAACCAATATTTTGATAGATTTTTTTGGAAATAACTTTTCTATCTCTTTTGGGTCTATCTCATTGATATCGCTACAAATAAATTTTGCGTTATTGTTTTCAGAAAATGCAAATGCACATGATTGATCTGAATCAATTCCTGCAACGACATTAAAACCTTCCAAAACAAAACCATGACTTAATCCACCCACTCCGCAGAATAGGTCAACTACAGCATATTTTTTTTGTTTTATCATTGCTTAAATTAATACGCAAAGATACGATTTAGTCTTTTTGAAAAAAACATTTGGGACAAAATTAAATAGAATATAACTGTGTCGGTTTTTTGATTGAATTACACCACTGATTTTAGCGTAGCGATGACTTGCCTTTTCATTTTTAAAGCAAATTCAATTTTAGCCACATTAGTTCAATTAGGCACATTTTCTTATTTTTGCCATGTTTTTTTATCAAAATAAATTATGTGGACAATTATTTTACTAACTATTTCAAATATTTTTATGACCATTGCTTGGTATGGTCATTTAAAATTTATAGATGTTTCGCTTTGGAAAGTAGTACTTATTTCGTGGGTAATTGCTTTCGCTGAATATTGTTTTCAGGTACCGGCAAACAGAGTAGGGTATGGGCAATTTAATGTATTTGAGCTTAAAACTATTCAGGAAATTATTAGCTTGGTTGTGTTTTCGGCATTTGCAATATTGTATTTAAATGAGAGTTTAAAGTGGAATTATATTGTAGGTTTTGTATTTATAGTGTTAGCCGTTTTCTTTATTTTTAAGAAGTGGTAAAATATTTTATCATAATTTAATTTGTTATAAATAAATCGGAAATTATTCCATCAGAAATAAACCAATCTTTTTCAGTAATAACATAATTCCCTTTATTGTTAATTTTAATTTTACCATTGTCTAAATATTTGTTTACAGATTTTAGAAAATGATTTTGAATATTTTTATTAAAACACATTTTTAAATCATTAATAGTTAATCCTTTGTTAGTTCGTAAAGAAATTAAAATTAATTCGTTATACTTTTGATTTTCGTTAAGAAATTCATGTAAAAAATATTTTTTTTCAGAATTTATGCTTTCAATATATTTATTTAAACTTTTTACATTCCATTGTCGCGAATTGCCATCGTAAGAATGTGCCGAGGGACCAATTCCTAAATATTTTTTATTTTGCCAATAGGCACTATTATGCTTCGATTCAAAGTTTTTAAGCGAAAAGTTAGAAATTTCGTAATGTTCGAAATTGTATTTTTTAAATTTTTTACAAAGTAAGTTGTACTGTGCAAAACTCTCGTCGTCGGAAATTTGATTAATTTCTTTTTTTAAAAGTTGAGAGTTGATTTTTGTTCCCTTTTCAAAACTTAAATGATAAGCCGAAATATGCTGTATTTTAAGTTCTAACGTTTTATCAATTGTACTTTCCCAATCTTTTATTGATAAGTTTGGAATGCCATAAATTAAGTCAACACTTATATTTTTATAACCGGCATTTTTAATTATTTCTATTGCTTTTAACGATTTTGCAGCATCGTGACGGCGATTTATGAAACTTAAAATCTCGTTGTTAAATGATTGTAATCCAACACTTATTCTGTTAACTCCAATTTTATTATATAATTTAATTTTATTTGAATTTATATCATCAGGATTAACTTCAATAGTAATTTCTAAATTCGCATCAATTTTAAAATTTTTATAAACCGTATTAATTAATTTTTCAATATTACCAGGCGAAATTAACGATGGTGTTCCACCACCAAAGTATATTGTTTCAATTACTTCGTTCGACAAATAATTTTTTCTTAAATCAACTTCTTTGAGTTCTGCTTTAATTAGTTCAGGCACTTTGTTTTTATCGGTAGTAGAATAAAAATCGCAATAATTACAACGTGTTTTGCAAAAAGGAATATGAAAATAAATACCTGCCATGTTATTCAAAATTATACTTTTGTTTATTTAAAAATTGAAAGATATGAATATTTCGTTTATAAAAGCAATTATTTGGGCAATATTAATTTTTATAGGTAGTTATATTTCAGGAAATTCGCTTAATGAAATTAAATTTATTAACATTCCCGGATTTGATAAAATAATTCATTTTACTTGGTATTTTGTTTTAACATTGTTTGTTTTAGCCGGAACTGACAAATGGTTAGGTAAAATTAAATTTATTTCCTTTTTAATAATTGTCTTGATGTGTGTTAGTTATGGTGCTTTAATGGAATATTTGCAAGGAACATTATTTGTAGCACGCTCAATGGATATTTTCGATTTTATTGCAAATTCAACAGGGACAATAGTTGGAGCAATATTATTTTCGGGTTTGTATAAAAGAAAATTTTGGAGGAAAATATTATAACAAGTAGTTATGCCGTATAATGTACAATAAAACAAATAATTAATAAATGAAAGTATTAAATGATACAAGATAAAAAAGCATAAAAACTCCTTTTTAGAGTAAAATTCTTTTTGATTTCTTTATTTTTGCTAAAATATTTTTAAATGAGCAATATAAAATTATTTGAAAGCAAAAAAGTTCGCTCACTTTGGAGTGAAGAAGAAAACAAATGGTATTTTAGTATTGTAGATGTTGTAGAAATTCTTACTAGTCAATTAACACATCAAGGGGCACGAAATTACTGGAAAGTATTAAAAAGCAGATTGTTAAATGAGGGGAACCAAACGGTTACAAATTGTAACCGTTTGAAATTGGTTGCCGAAGATGGAAAAATGCGAGAAACTGATGTAGCTGATACAGAACAACTACTTCGTATAATTCAATCCATACCATCACCAAAAGCAGAACCGTTCAAACAATGGTTAGCAAAAGTTGGAAACGAACGAATACAAGAAATTTCAGACCCAAGCCAAAGTATTGACAGAGCAAGAGAAAATTGGCAAAAATTAGGCAGAAGTGAAAAATGGATTCAGCAACGAATGACGGGGTAAGAAACTCGTAACAAATTAACAGATTATTGGAAAGAAAACGGAGTAGAAAAATCAGATGAATTTGCATTGCTAACAAATATAATTCATCAAGAATGGACAGGGCTTACAGTAAAAAAACATAAAGATTTAAAAGGTCTAAAAACGCAAAACCTACGCGACCACATGACTGAAGCCGAGCTTATTTTTACTGCCCTTGCTGAGCTTTCAACCCGACAAATTGCCGAAACAGAAGATGCAAATGGATTAATAGAAAATGCAAAAGCCAGTAAAAAAGGTGGTAAAATAGCAAAAGATGCTCGTTTAAAACTTGAGGAACAAACAGGAAAAAAAGTTGTTACAGGCGAAAATTATTTACCAATAACAAAGGACAAAAATAAGCTCAAATAATTTTTTACATAAAGCAAAACTAAATTTATTTCATGTTTTCTAATTATCATTAATTGTGTTAGTTGCAAAGTGTTATTGAAATTTGCAAGGAACATTATTTGTAGCACGCTCAATGGATATTATTGATTTTATTGCAAATTCAACAGGGACAATAGTTGGAGCAATATTATTTTCGGGTTTGTATAAAAGAAAATTTTGGAGGAAAATATTATAGATATCCTGTTATGCACATAACTAATAGTGATTTTGATGTTTTATAAAGTCATCATGAGGTTCTCGAAGGATGACATCGTTTCAATATTTTAATTTATTATTCTTTAATACCTCCAACCCACAATCCAATATTTTTTCTTTCGACAATAATTTACCTTTAATTACAGGTGCTTTTAATCCCTTTTCAAATTTTTTATTTCCGGTAAAAACTCGGGCTTCGTCCCACAAATTTTTATTTATAAATGAATTTAATGTAAACAAACCACCTTCAATTATTATAGATTGTATATTAAGTTTATAAAGTTCGTTTAATAAGTTTTCTTCAAAATATTTATCAAAATTTAAAGCACAAAATTTAATATGTTCATCTGTTTTGGGGAATTTGTTTTTTTCTGTAATTATAAGTGTATCGGCTTTTTTGTTAAAAACTTTTAGCGTTTGTGGAAGGGTTAAATCTTTATCAATAACAATTCGCAATGGATTTTTGCCATTATAATTTCTGACAGTTAATTCGGGGTTATCGTTAATTGCTGTTTTAGTTCCAATTAATATTGCTTGTTCTTCGGTTCTCCATTTATGAACAAGAGTTTTGCAAGTTTCGTTAGTAATCCGATTAATATTTGGAACGTTGTTATTTCTTATTACATCAATAAATCCATCTTTTGTTTTTGCCCATTTTAAAATTATGTATGACCTTTTTTTATTGTGAAAAGTAAAAAAACGACGATTTTCCCATTCGTACAAATCTTTTAAAATGCCTGTTTTTACTTCAATTCCAGCTTTTTGCAAAATTTTAATTCCTTTTCCTGAAACTTGAGGATTGGGGTCGCTACATGAAATTACAACTCGTGGAATTTTCATTTTTACAATTAAATCGGTACAGGGCGGTGTTTTTCCAAAATGCGAGCATGGTTCGAGAGTGACATATAAAATTGATTTTTTTAAAAGCTCTTTATCTTTTACTGAATTTATTGCATTTACTTCGGCATGAGCTTCGCCATATTTTTGATGATAACCTTCGCCAATAATTTTATTGTTATAAGTTATTACACAGCCCACTATTGGATTTGGCGAAGTATTGCCTAATCCTGATTTTGCAAGCTCAATGCAACGATACATAAATATTTGGTCGAAATTCATTTGTTATTATCTCACCTTACAATAAGTTTTTTTGCCACAGATAACACTAATTAGTGTCTGTCCATAATGTCCGATTTTTTCGTTATACTCGTTTTGAAAACAGTCATTTACTACAGTAAACTCCTTGGTTTTCAAAACTTCGCATGCCTCAAACTCGAACATTATAGTTCAGACACTGACTTTATGGACAGGCACTAATTAACACAGATTAAACTACCAAAGGTAGTTAATAAATTTTAATCTTGTAATTTTTAAGGCACGAACTACAGTTCCGAAAGCGATTGCATTGGCGTCAAGTTAAGCCCTTATCGGTATTGCTTCTTACCCGATATAAATGTCGGGGGAGGCAGATTTGACAACTTTTTAAAAGTTGTCAAATCTAAAAAAACGACATTGTTATAGATAAGCAAAGATATCAATATAAAGAATGCTTCGGGACTCTTAACGAACAAGTGTTTCATGCAATAAATTATTTTCATAGCTTGACGCACATGCGAAAGTAATCGGATTGAAAAAATAAATATATCCGATAGTTATCGTTCCTATTACTATAGTAATTAATCTGTGATGTCTGTGTAATTTGTGGCATTTTTTATATTTTGTGTAACATCAGTTATTATTTATCTTTGAAAAATGAATGAAACGATATCCGTATATTATAACACATTGGTTAACAAACTAAAAACCATTTATTCCGAAAATGAATCAACAAGTATTGCTTATATTGTTGTTGAACATTTGTTTAATTTTTCAAAATTCAAATATACCGAAAATAAAAATATGCTCTTTCCGGATTCTAAAATTAATGAATGGAAAAATATTGAAACACGTTTATTGAACTATGAACCAATACAATACATTATTGGTAAAGCTCCGTTTTATGGATTAAATTTTATTGTAAATAAAAACGTGTTAATTCCCCGACAAGAAACAGAGGAATTGGTTCAAATAATTTTGTTAGAAAACAAATGTCGAAACATTAAAATTATAGATATTGGAACTGGAAGCGGTTGTATTCCCATAACATTAAAGAAATATTGCGAAGAATTTGAAGTGTTCGCAACTGACATTTCTGATGATGCTTTACAAGTTGCTAAACAAAATGCAGAAGAAAACGGTGTGTTAATAAAATTTTTTGTTGATGATATATGTAATTCTAAAGTTAATACGTTTGATAAATTTGAAATTATTGTTAGCAACCCTCCTTATGTTCCTGAAAATGAAAAAATAAAATTACATAACAACGTGAAAGACTATGAACCTGAAATTGCACTTTTTACTCCAACTGATGAGCCATTAAAATTTTATAAACACATTGCAGAATTTGCATGCAAACATTTAGAAGAAGATGGATTATTGTATGTTGAGGTTCACGAAAAATTTGGGAAAGAAGTTTCATTGTTATTTGAAGTTTACGGATTTGTAGATAATATTATAATAAATGACATAAATAATAAACCACGAATTGTTAAATCGAAATTAGTTTTAAGTTGACAAACTACGAATTTTATATTACCCGTGCAATGAACTGGTGTAGCCGTAGAGAGCTGTGTGTTAGCGATATGCGGATGCGTTTAAAAAAATTAGAAGTTGACGATAACTCAATAAAAAAAATTATAGCAAAACTTATCGAAGAAAATTTTATTAACGAAGAACGTTTTGTACGTGCCTTTGTAAATGACAAACTCAAATTTCAAAAGTGGGGAATTGATAAAATTAAAAATGCACTTTATATTAAAAAAATAACGACAGAATTAATTAAAGAGGTGATTTCTGAAATTGATAAAAATCAATACATTACACAACTTTCTGAAATTGCTAAACAAAAAGTAAAATATATTAAAGCCAGTTCAGATTTTGAGAGAGAGCAAAAATTATTACGTTTTTTGGCATCAAAAGGTGTTTCGGGTGAAGATGCTTATAAAGTATTAAAAAATATAAAAAAGTTGGATTAATTTAGTCGTTTCAAAAGTTGTATTTAAATCACAAAAAGATATGATTTTGAAATTAATAAAAAAAATCATAATTTTACATCATAATATTATGACTTAAAAATTCTCTTATAAATAACAAAGTAAAATTAACTAATAACAAAAGAAATATGATTGACAATGAAATGAAAGCATTAGGAATGATAGAAACCAGAGGTTTTGCTGCTATGGTTGAAGCATCAGATGCAATGGTAAAAGCAGCAAAAGTCGAACTTGTCGGTTTTGAAAAAATTGGTGGTGGTTATGTAACTGCAATAGTAAGAGGTGATGTTGCTGCTGTTAGAGCTGCTGTTGACGCAGGAGTTGTAGCCGCCGAAAAGGTTGGCGAAGTTGTATCAACTCATGTAATTCCACGTCCACATAATAATGTTGACTCAGCTTTACCTCTTAGTAATAAATTAATTAAGAAAGGAAAATAATTATGGTTGATTTAAGAACTTATGTTTTTTTAGATTCATTACAACTTCAAATGGCATCGTATCTTTCAACAGTATCAAGAGGATATCTTCCTGTTGGCGGACAATCTTGTTGCGTAATTGAAATTGCACCAGGTATCGAAATTAATAAGTTAACTGATGTTGCATTAAAAGCTACACATGTAACTCCCGGTATGCAAATAGTAGAAAGAGCTTATGGAATGCTCGAAGTACATTCCGACAGTCAAGGTGATACCCGAATGGCTGGACAAGCAGTACTTAATGCAATTGAGAAAAAAGAAGAAGACAGGCTTTGCCCAAGAATACTTACAAGTCAACTAATTAAAAATGTTGAAGACCATCATGCCCAACTTATTAATAGAGTAAGATATGGTAACATGATATTAAGAGGCGACACATTGTTTATTCTTGAAGTAGAACCTGCAGGATACGCTTATTATGCTGCAAATGAAGCCGAAAAAGCTGCAAGAATCAATATTATTGAAGTTAACGGATTTGGTAAATTTGGCAGGGTTTATATTGCCGGCGAAGAAGCCGAAGTGTTAGAAGCTAAAACAATTGTAGAAAAACGTTTAAATGAAATTACAGGAAGAAAAGAATATTAATAAAAATAACGGAGGAAAAATTATGAATGATAACAGTGAAGCATTAGGAATGATTGAAACAAGGGGCTTTGTTGCAATGGTTGAAGCATCGGATGCAATGGTAAAAGCTGCAAAAGTTGAACTTATTGGTTACGAAAAAATTGGTGGTGGTTATGTTACTGCAATAGTTAGAGGTGATGTTGCCGCTGTTAGAGCTGCCGTTGATGCAGGAACCCGTGCAGCCGAAAAAGTCGGGGAAATTGTATCAACTCACGTAATTCCACGACCACATAGTAATGTTGACTCAGCATTGCCTTTAGGCAGGGTAAGTTCAAAAAAATAATATTTTATTGTGCTGATGTGTTCATGTTTACATATGTTAACGTGAACACATAAACACATTAATACAATTAATTATCTTTAGATGATTTTAGCAAAAGTTATTGGAACGGTAGTAGCTACTCAAAAGGCTCAGAAAATGGAAGGAATCAAACTTCTTCTGTTAGAGAAAATTGACCCTGTAACTATGAAAGGGAAAAATGATTTTGTAGTTTCAATGGACAGTGTTGGAGCAGGAATTGGCGAAATTGTATTTTACGTTTCGGGAAGCGGTGCAAGATTTACAAATGTAACAGAAGGCAAACCAACCGATTCTGCTATTATTGCAATAGTTGATTTTATCGAAAAAGATGGTAAATATACATATCAAAAAGATTAAGAAAAATGCTCTTGGCAAAAGTTGTTGGAACAATTGTTAGTACTGTCAAAAATGACAGCATCAAAGGTTCAAAGTACCTTTTATTGGAAAAATGCAATCAATCAGGAGAAAAAAAAGGAGACTATTTAGTTGCTCTTGATTTAATTGGAGCCGGCAATGATGAGCTCGTATTTGTTGCAGAAAGCACTTCAGCCAGAGAAACTCCGGTAACAGTTAATAAACCAGTTGACGCAATAATAATTGGAATTATTGATTTAATTGATGAAAACGAAAAAATAGTTTATAAGAAATAATTTGTTACTATTAAGCCTCTGTTCTTTTAAGCCACAGATTATATCAAATTTTAAAAATGTTTCATTGTTAAATTGTTAAATTGCTAAATGGTTAAATAATAATGAAACAATAAACAATGAATTACAAAGTATGACAATGTGTTAACTATTGTATGACAATGTATGACAATAAACATGAAGCAATTTATATTTACTTTTGAAGTTGAATAGTAATAATATTTTTAAATGACAACAACTGTTTTAGGCGTTTTAGAGTTTAGTAGCATTGCAATTGGCATAAAAGCTCTTGATGATATGGTAAAAATTGCACAAATTAAAATCATTGAAGCAAGAACTATTTGTCCCGGAAAATATATTATTGTTTTTAGTGGCGATGTTGCTTCTGTAGAATATTCATTTAAAATGGGTTCTGAAACAGGAAAAGATTATTTAGTTGACAACTTATATTTACCAATGGTTCATCAGGATATTGTTCCTGCTATAGGGAATATTATTAAAACTACAGATTGGAATGCAATTGGTATAATTGAAACATTATCAGTAGCGTCAAGTATCGAAGCAGGCGATATAGCTGCCAAAACAGGAAATGTGAAAATTATCGAAATAAGACTTGCTATTGGCTTTGGTGGAAAATCGTACGTGAAAATGATGGGTACATTAGATGCAGTTGAGGCAGCAATGAATGTTGCTACTGCAAAAGTTAAAGAAAAAAATCAATTGTGCAAAGACGTAATTATTCCACAACCACATATTGAAATAAAACAGTTTTTTATGTAATTTGAGAATTTAAAATGGATTATACAGAACAAAATGTAAGAAAATTAGTTGAAGAAGTTATTAAAAGCATGAATCTTACTTCAACAAATGTAAATAATGAAAAAAAACTTGGAGTATTTTCAAATTTGAATAATGCTGTTGAAGCTTCAGATATAGCTTTCAAAGAATTTTCAAAAATATCGTTAGAAATCAGAAAGAAGCTCATTGCCAATATACGGAAAATTTCTATGGAATATAATGAAATTCTGTCGAAAATGGCACACGAAGAAACAGGCATGGGACGATGGGAAAACAAAGTATTAAAAAATGAACTTGGAATTAATAAAACCCCCGGCGTAGAAGACATTGTATCAGAAGCATTTACTGACGATCATGGACTAACTCTTGTTGAAAGAGCTCCTTATGGAGTTATCGGTGCAATAACACCGAGCACAAATCCTGTAGTTACAATTATATGCAATGCAATAGGAATGCTTGCTGCCGGTAATGCAGTCGTTTTTAATCCACATCCATCGGCAAAAAAAGTTTCTGCATCACTTATTAGTTTGTTAAATACTGCTATTATTGAAGCAGGCGGTCCTGTTAATTTAATTTCTTGTATTGATGAACCAACAATTGAATCGGCTAAAGAATTAATGTGTCATAAAAAAATTGCAATAATGGTTGTTACAGGAGGCCCAGCAGTTGTAAAAGCTGCTATGAACAGCGGTAAAAAAGTTATTGCCGCTGGTCCCGGGAACCCTCCTGTTGTTGTTGATGAAACTGCAAACATCACTAAAGCTGCTAAAGATATTGTTGATGGTGCAAGTTTCGATAATAATGTGATTTGTATTTGCGAAAAAGAAGTAATAGTTGTTGAATCGGTAGCCGCTCAATTAAAAGAAGAAATGAAAAAAAATGGTGCTTATGAACTAACAGACAACCAGATAAAACAAATCACAGAATTAGTAATTTCTGACCCTGGAGGACCAGGACACGAAGGTGCTGCAAATAAAAATTTTGTTGGTAAAAATGCCGATTTTATAGCAAAAGGAATTGGTTTAAATGTGCCTTCATCTACCCGTTTATTAATTTGCGAAGTAGATAAAAATCACCCTTTGGTTTGGACAGAACAACTTATGCCTGTTATGCCAATTGTCAGAGTTAAAGATGTTGATGCAGCTATTGATTTGGCTGTAGATTGTGAACACGGATTCAGACATACTGCCATGATGTACTCATTAAATATTGCAAAACTTAGCAAAATGGCTAAAGTTATGAATTGTTCAATATTTATTAAGAATGGACCGAGTTATGCAGGTTTAGGATTTGGCGGAGCAGGATTTGCTTCATTTACTATAGCAAGTCCAACAGGCGAAGGCGTTACAAGAGCAAGAACTTTTACAAGAGAAAGAAGGTGTACACTTGTTGATTATCTCAGAATAATTTAAAAGTAATCAGTAAATGGTAATTTGTAATCAGTATTTAAAAAATTTAAGAAAATGGATTATGTAAAAAGTTATAGAGATTTAGAAGTTTATAAATTATCAAGAAAACTTTCTCTTGAGATTTTTGAATTAACTAATAATTTTTCAAAAGAAGAAAAATATTCGCTTACTGACCAAATAAGAAGATCATCTCGCTCAGTAGGATCTCAAATTGCTGAATCTTGGGCAAAAAGAAAATATGAAAAACATTTTATTAGCAAATTAACAGATGCTGATGGAGAACAGTTAGAAACCCAGCATTGGATTGAAACATCATTTGATTGCAAATATATTTCTCAAGAAATTTCTTGTTATTTTTGTGAAAAATATGCTTTAGTCGGTAAAATGTTATTTTCTATGATTGCTAAAGCAGATAAATTTTGTAATAACTCCAAACTGATTACCGATAACTGATTACTGATAAAAATATGAAACTAGGCAGAGTAATAGGACGTGTAGTAAGCACCGTAAAAGTAGAATCTTTTGAGGGTTTAAAATTAATGCTTGTTCAGCCACTTGATGAGAAATTGAATAATGTTGGCAATGCAATTGTTGCTGTTGATACAATTCAATCGGGAGTTGGCGGGTTAATATATTATGAAACAAGTAGAGAAGCAAGCAGAATTCTTGAAACTTTAATGAACCCCTGCGATGCTGCAATTATGGGCATTGTTGACGAAATGGACATTGAACAAAAAACAAACCCCAAATTACAAAACCCAAATTCCAAAATCAAAAACAATAGGCAATAAACAAAGTATAATGAACATTTTTGAACATAGAACTTTTTCAAACAATAAACAATAATGATACTTGCAAAAGTAATAGGAAATATAGTCTCAACAATTAAAGCCAAAGGTTACGAATCGAAAAAAATTATGGTTGTTCAACCTATAGATTTTTTGAGAAATAATAATGGAACATCATTTCTTGCAATTGATGCAGTACAAGCTGGAGTTGGAGACACTGTGCTTGTTCTTGAAGAAGGTAATTCGGCAAGAGAAATAATTAACGAGCCCGATACTTTCACTATCAGAACCGTAATTGCCGGAATTGTTGATGAAATATCAATTTAATATATTAAAATATGTCAGATAATATTTCTTATGCCGACAAAATAAATAATGCTGCACAAGTTAAAAGAATTGCTATTGGTGCTGACCATGGCTCTTTTGATTCAAAAGAAATGCTTAAAACATATTTACAAAGTATTGGATATAATGTTATTGATGTTGGTACTGATAACAATATAACAAAAGTTGATTACCCCGATTTCGCATATACCGTTTCCAAAAAAGTAGTATCCGGTGAGTGTGACAGAGGTATAATGCTTGATGCAGCAGGAATTGGCTCATGTATGGTTTGCAATAAAGTTAAAGGAATAAGAGCTGCTTTATGCTGGAGCGAAAAAACAATACAAAACAGCCGCGAACATAATAATGCAAATGTTTTAACAATGGGCACAAATCAACATTCTTCCCTTGAATTGTGTACAATGGCTAAACTATGGCTCGAAACACGTTTCGAAGGTGGAAGACATTTGCAAAGAATAAATAAAATGATGGCTATTGAGAGAGAAAGATGAGTATTAAGTATAGAGGGAATGATAAACAATATATAGAAATTGCTCGAAATAAATAGAAATAAAGTACAAAGTATTAAATACCACGAACAGTGAACAATGAACAACAAAAACAATAGTCACACAATTGTCAAACAATGGTCATACAATAGCAATAAAAACAACTGAATGACAAAGTATGACTACTGAATGACAATGTATGACTATATTAACAATGAACATAGAACAATAAACTTTTTTGAACATAGAACGATGAAACAATATTTTATTTGTACATTCGTATAATTCGTATTTCGTAAAGAACAATAAACTTTTTTAAATAATAAATATAGAATAATTAATATGGAACATAACGAAATGATTGATAAAATCACTAAAGAAGTAATGGCACGATTAAATGAAAAAATGAAAGAACAAGATAATAAGTCTGAATTATCTAAAAATGCAAAGCAAATGACAGCACTTGAGTTAGCAGGTTATATTGACCATACTTTATTAAAACCCGAAGCTGTAAAATCGCAGTTTGAAAAATTATGCGACGAAGCACGTACCTACAAATTCAAATCAGTATGTGTTAACTCTTCGTGGGTACCTTTTGTTGCTAAAAAACTAAGAGGTTCGGGAATTCTAATTTGCTCAGTTATTGGCTTCCCATTAGGCGAAATGGACAGCAGAAGCAAAGCATTTGAAGCTAGAACAGCTATATCAAACGGAGCAAACGAAATTGATATGGTAATTAATGTAGGAGCTTTAAAATCGCGTGAATTAAAATTAGTTGAAGAAGATATTAGAACAATTAAACGTGCATGCCGCAGTAACACTGTCCTTAAAGTTATTATTGAAACCGGCTTGCTTACCGAAGAAGAAAAAATATTAGCTTGCGAAATATCTAAAAAAGCCGATGCTAATTTTGTAAAAACCTGTACAGGATTTTCGGGACATGGTGCAACTGTTCAGGATGTTGCATTAATGAGGCGAATAGTTGGAACAAAAATGGGAGTTAAAGCAAGCGGTGGTATCAAAAATTATGAGCAGGCAATTGCATTAATTAATGCCGGAGCAAACCGCTTGGGCTGTGGTGCAAGCGTTGCAATTGTTACGGGTGCAACTTCTCAAGAAAAGTATTAATAATATTAGAGTTTTTATTATTTAAACCCAATAGTTACTCTTGTTTTGTTTGGCTCCGGAACAAATTCCACAACATCGGCTAAAGTTAATGTATTTAGCATTTCCTTTGTCCTTTGAGATGCAGGAACAGATGCCATTCGTAAATTCTGATTTTTAATAGATTCTTCAACAACTTTTCGTATTGTTCGTGCATTTCCAAAATAACGGTCGCGGTTTGCATAAATTGCCTCGATGTACTTTGTTATATATTCAGTTGCTTCAGAATCGAGTTTTAAATTTTCATTTGAAAATAAAATTTTTGCAATTTCAAAAAGCTCATCTGCCGAATAATCTTCGAAAACAAAAGTGCGGTCGAATCTCGATTTTAAACCTGGATTTGATTCTAAAAAAACATTCATATTATCTGGATAACCGGCTACAATTACTGAAAACTGACCACGCATATCTTCCATGTTTTTTAAAATAACTTCGATGGCTTCTTTGCCAAAATCGTCTTTTGAGTTTCCAGCTAAAGCATAAGCTTCGTCAATAAACAATACGCCACCTTTTGCTTTTTCGATTTGTTCTTTTGTTTTAATGGCTGTTTGTCCAATATAACCGGCAACCAACGATTCTCTTTCGCACTCAACAACGTGCCCTTTTTCTAACAAACCCAAAGATTTATAAATTTTTCCAATTATACGTGCAACGGTAGTTTTTCCTGTCCCCGGATTTCCGATAAAAACACTATGCAACGAAAATTTATTCAAAACATCTTTTCCTGTTTCTCTATAATATTGTACTAAACGAATAAGCTCATCAATTTCCTGTTTTATGTTTTTAATTCCAATCAATTTATTTAACTCTGCCATTGCTGAACGTAGAAGTTCGTCATCAACATTCAAATTAAGTTGTTTTTTATCATTCGATTTAAATATTTTTTCAACATCGGCTACGTCAATAGTAGAAAGCGTATCATTCGAAAGTTCGATAACATTTGGCAAACTCATTAATCTTATTCCCAGATTTATTTTTGCTTCTGTAATAATTGAATTTGCAAAACGTGCATTTCCGAATGTCCTATTGCGGGCGCGATATGCATCAACCATCGCTTTTTTAATAATATTTTGTGCAGGTAGTGATATTTGCATTCCTCTTTTATTCGCAGCAGAAATGGAAATGCTAAACAATTCTTCGGGTAAGTAGTCATCAAAATGAAAATAATACGAAAATCGGGATTTTAAGCCGGGATTTGATTCAAGAAAAATTTCCATTTCCTTTGGATATCCTGCACACATAATAGCTATATCGCCTTTACCATCCGACATTTCTTTAAGTATAATTTCGATAACTTCTTTGCCAAAATCTTTTGAATCATCGTTTTTTCGTGCTAACGAATATGCTTCGTCAATAAACAAAATGCCACCTCTGGCTTTAGCAATATTATCTTTAACTTTAGGAGCAGTATGCCCAATATACTCGCCAACCAAATCGGCTCTGTCAACTTCAACAATGTGTCCTTTACTTAATAAACCCATTTTTTTATACATTTGACCTAAAATTCGCACTACTGTAGTTTTTCCAGTTCCTGGATTGCCTGTGAAAACACTATGTAACGAAATTATTTCGGTGTCGTTAAATCCTTTGTTTTTTCTGAGTTTAATGAAATTAAGGTAAGTAATATGTTCATTAATTTTTTTCTTAATTTGTTCTAAACCAATTAAAGAGTTCAACTCTTTTAGTACTTCTTCAATTGATTCGGTTTCTTTCACTTTATCAGTTGATGTTTTAAGTATTGTGCATTTATCACTTGAATTAAATACTTCTACCTCGCCATTTTCTTCCTCATTACCAACTTCAATTGAAGCTACTGCAACTAAAGTATCCATAAAAACAATTTCAACAGAATAGCTGTCATCAATCCATGTTCCGGGAGTTGAGTTTCCCCAACCCTCTTCGAAAGTTATTATTTCATCTTTTCGATTTTTTTCAATATATTTTATGCTCGAAACCTGACCTTTTAATTGATTTGCATCATCGTAAAAGTTAAAAAACAATTCGCAGAACCAATCATTATCCGATTTGTTAATAAACGAAAATTCTGCAAACAAATATTGAGCAGTTTTTCTGTTTATTTTTTTTAAGTAAACTCTCCTGTCTTTTATAATGCCTTCAGCTCCGCCGATATAAAACTTAAGAGAATGTACGTCAAAATATGGATTTTCGTTTAATGTTACAAGTCCGTTATCTTCAATATAGAATTTTTTAGAACCTAGTAATTTATCATCAATATATGTTTCCCAAAGATAATCGCCTCTTTTCCAGTATGAACCGCGAGTATCAGTTCCCCACCCATCGCGGATATAAACGATATTATCTTCTTTTGAAATAGTTTTTTTTGAGTCAATACTACAAAGCTCTTTACGATTTTTTCCATCTAAAGAAAAACACTTTAAATTAATTTTTGCTTCCCAATCCTGTTCATCAAACAATTTGTTATATAAAGACGATTCGGAATAAATGTAAGTTGTTTCTTTAGTATCGAAAACTGAACGATACTTTTTTGTAGAATTAGCCATCCATTCGCTTGATGAATAAACATTTACTTTATTAAATTTGTAACGGGCTTCTTTTATAAGTTCGTCTTTTTTTATTTCCATAATTTTGATTTAATTTATTTGAATATAAAATCGGTTTTTTATAAAATTTAGGATAAAGGATTTAAGAATAAGAACTTACATTCAGCTTTTTAATTCCTAAATCGTAAATCTAAATTCTTAAATTGTTATTTATTTTGTAGTTTATAGACAAGCTCTAATTATTGTCTCCTCCAAAATGTTTCTCTTCTAACCAATCGGCTTCGTTTGCAACTTCAAAAATAATATCACCTAATAATTCAACAGATAGTGAATCCAAATATGGCGATGCTTGAACAACAACAGTTTCGCAAGGATTGCCTTCAGCATTTTTATCGGGAACAATTGTAATAGTAGAATAATAACCCGAGCCACTGTCTTTTAACAATTGATAAAGATTTAGATTGTTGTTATACATTCCGGCACGACTGTTCATAAATACTTGGTCGCGACCATTTTGGTTTTTTACTTGCCAAACATATACAAATTGATAACGGATAGTTTCGTCTTTTAGCTTTAATCCAACATCGAGACGATAAACGCCTGGAGTAAGTTCCACAAATTTATTATTCCAATTTGTTGAAATTGTTTGCATTGCTTCAGATAAAATAATCATAAAATGTTTTTTAAATTGTTATTAATTAATTGAATTTAAGTTCAAAAATAAAAATTATTTATTATTTAAAAATTAATTTTCTAAAAGTTTATCTAATATCTTTTGAAGTCTTTTATTTCGTGTTTCAGATTTTTTTGCATCGTTTAACCACATTACCCATTCTTTTTTGTGGCTGTATGAGAATTTCTCAAATTTTTCTTTTGCAACAATGTGCTTTGTAAGCAAATTTTTTAAATCTTCAGGGATTTCGACAGTTCTAACATCGTCATCTTTTTCAATAACAACGTGAACAACATCACCCGGGTTTTTACCGATTGCTTTTCTAACTTCCTGACTTACCCCAACCCAATAACATGGCAATCCCATTTTAAATAACGAACCTCTGTATAAATAGCTATCGAACCAAACTTTTACTTTTATTTGACCTTTTTTACCAAACTCTTTTTCGGCATCGTAAGGAAACTCAATATAACCCGAATTTAAGGTTGGGTGTTTAATTATTAAAGCATCAAATTCATAATTCTTCATAAGTTTATATTAATTAGTTTTTAGTTTATAGTTTTTAGTTTGAGGTTGTTAAAAACTTCAAACCCGAAACCAAAAACCTGAAACCCGAAACTATTATTTAATCTTTTATATCCCATTTAATATCTATTTCCCAGTTTGAACGAAGGTTAATTTCTTCGGGATAAAGATAAATTTTTTCAGGAAGTTTGTGTTCTAAATAAAAACCTGTATCACATTCCCCATTTTTGTTGTTATCAGCAAATGCCTTTAGACGAAACTTTCCGGGGTTTAACTGTGTAAATTTCTTAATTAATGGAATATTTCCGTTAAATGTTTGAACTACGTTTCCAGTTAAATCTACTAATTGAAAAACATAGAAATTTTCTTTACCTGTAATGCTAAATGACACAGCACTATAATTATCGGCAGAGTAGGTTTTAAACGATTTAACAAGCGAATCGCAAGTTAAATTATAAATATCGTGTATTTTGTTTTTTTCGATTATTATTCTGTAATTCATATTATCTTTCCATAAATATGAAAAATGAAAAACACATGGCGATAAACTATCGTGAGTAATGTTTGGTAAAATAATATTATATACGCTGTCTTTCGCTTCTTCAACAATAATATCATTGTTTGTAAGGTTTAGTACAGGATTTGAAAAACGTAATATAATATCAATATTTGAATTTACAACTTGTTTGTTGGTGAAATTAGTAATAACATTTAGCTTGCTGGGTTGTTGTACTTTTTGAGCATTAACATTATATACAAATGACACAGGTTCAGTAACTTCAAAAATTTTGTTCAAACTATCCTTTTTAAAATATTTTAACTGAAAAGTTACAGTATCTTTTAAATAATCTAAAGAATCTATTAACCAAAGTGTAAGTGAATCGAGTGTTTCGTTTTTTTCGGTTAAAAAGTTTTTTGTTGTTATTCCATCAACAGTTGCATTACCAAAACCTTTACGATTAAATTGAAGCATACATTTGTTTTTGTATGAACGCGAAACCTTCTTTACAAATTGTTTTGCACGATCTTCTTCAAATGCAAATAAATTTATACTGTCGGGTTTGTAAATTATTTTTTTAAATATTACTTTACTGGAATCATTTTTTATAGAGTCGTTAACATCTATTATTGTTGTAGAGTCATTGACATTTATTTCTGTTGTAACAGAAGGTACAATTATTGTATCTGAAAAGGCAATTATTTCGGATGGTAAATCGAATAACATATTACTGTTGCCATCCTGTAAAGCAAAAATTTTATATCGTCCATTTTTTACATTTTCAATTTTAAAATCTCCATTATCATTTGTTTTACCAATGTAATATGGAACTTGTTTAATAGGTGTCGAATCAATTGTATCGGTATAAAGCATTACAAACATATTTTTTTCAGGTTTCAATGTTATAGCATTTAACACTTTACCCGATACCATTAACGAATCAATTACAGAGCCAGTTGAGAAACAAAAATGAAAATCGTTTATTGAGTTTCCCTCATTCAAATCGGCAATTGCATCTGAAAAATTTAAGTTGTAGGTTGTATTAGGCAAAAGCGAATCTTTAAAACTTATAATAACCGTCTTACCCTTATTAATTATTTGCGGATTTTCCTTTACTGGTGGCGACATTACAAATTTCTGCTGAACTGATTTTAACTGCAAAAACTCATCGAAATTTAATGCTATTTTTTTTTCGTTGAAATTTAATGATTTATTTATTGGTTCACTATTAAGTAATGTAGGTGGCTTTTCATCTTTATGACCTCCATGTAATGCCGATTGACTTGCACAAGAGTATATTAATGCAATAAAAGTGCAAACAACAAAAAACAAACAGATATATTGTTTCAAGATTTTATTTTTAAATGCAAAAATACAAAAATAAAGCTATTTGATTTATTAAAAATTAGTAAAATTTAGGTCTTATCTTGTTGAGTTTTGAAATATTTTACAATATGTTATTATAAAATTCGGATTACATATCCGAATTAGCTGGTATATTGATATTATCATTCGGGTTACAAATCCGAATTAGCTGAATTCATTAATATCGAACTTGAAAATATTTTACAATATGTTAAAATAGCAATTTAGTTCTTTCGAACTTTTATGTAGTAACTGTCTATAAACTTCAGTGTTTGATTCATAATGTTCGAGTTCTCCCGCTCAGGCGCATACGCGTCAAGCTAATAACCCATTTTTGGCTTAAAAGCCCCTGATTCTCAATAAAATGATTGGGACTAAAGTCCCCTGTTTTGTGGTGCATCT
>MENF01000082.1 GCA_001769035.1 Bacteroidetes bacterium GWA2_32_17 | reverse complement strand
GTGGTACTTCTACTGTTGTAAACAGTTCCATTTTTGATGATGGTTCCAAAATCGGGTTATTTACGGCAGCTCCTGATCAGATTTTTGAATTACGGCATTCTACCCCGTACGTTAGGTTGAGAGATAATAACAATACAACAGATGTTAATGGTACTTGTGTAATTGAATTTGGACAACAGAGTGGAGGTGCGTGGAGTAGAACATCTTATATAGGAGATGGTTTTTCTGGTTTCCGAGCTTTGGGTATTGTGTTAGAAAATAGTGCCGACTTTTTAATTAGCTCAAATGCAAATCCATCGGCGAATCCCGGACTTTTCTTTGAAAATTCCAATCAATATGTTGGTATTAATACCTTAACTCCAGGCTCAGAGCTTGATGTAAAAGGCACATTACGTTTATCTGGCTCTACTTCGGGGTATGTAGGTTTTGCTCCTGCTGCTGCTGCTGGTTCTACTACATATACCATACCTTCTGCTGATGGAACCTCCGGGCAAGTTTTACAAACCAATGGTTCAGGTGTTCTAAGCTGGCTAACTCCTTCTACTCCTTCCACAGCATGGCAATTAACCGGAAATTCTGGTACAAATCCTCCAATAAATTTTATTGGTACAACTGATAGTAAGGATTTTGTTTTTAAAACTTATAATAATGAAAGAATGCGAATTGATTCTGTTGGTAAAGTTCATGTAAATGGAAAAGTAACACTTGGTCCAAGTTCTATTTATGCAGAACAGTTTCAAGTAGCAGGAAATGCTTTATTTGTAGAACAAGGTTACTCACTTGGTATTGCACCATTTATTAGAGGTGGTCATACTTATACAACCAAAACAACTCCAGACTATTCATGGTATCAGGATAATCAAACTGGAATATTTCATCCTGCCTTAAAAGAAATTGGTATTACAACCGGTGGCAGTGGAGGCTTTAGAATTGATTCAACTGGGAACGTTGGCATAGGCACAAGTCATTCTACATCTATCTTTCATGTAGCATATGGTTCAGGTGTATTAGGAACAAAAGTTGCAACGTTCTCATATGGTGCACAAAATAATATGTTCATTGCTCCAAAACTTGATAATCTCAGTTATGATTCTTTATCTGTATCAGGTGATCAGGGTATTTTCTGGTCTGATAACCAGGGAAGTAATGGAACAAATTCGACAGCTGGTCTTGTAATTGCTCCTTATTCCAATAAAAACATTGGTATCCGTATTACTTCCGATGGAAATGTTGGAATTGACACTTCTTTAGACACAAATAATACTCCGAATCGTAATCCAAATAATTATAAATTAGCTGTTAATGGTAATATCGGAGCAAAAGAAGTTTTTGTTGAAATTACCTCAACAACTTGGCCCGATTATGTTTTCGATAAAAAATATGAGCTTTTATCATTAAAAGATGTAGAATCATATATTGACACAAATAGCCATCTTCCAAATGTGCCAAGTGCAAGTGAAATTGGCGAAAAAGGAATTGCAGTTGGAGAAATGAATGCTGTATTGTTAAAGAAAGTTGAAGAGCTTACATTATATTTAATAGAACAAAATAAAATAATTAACGAATTTAAAGAAAGAATCTCTACTTTAGAGTCAAAAATCAAACAATAATTATTTTATGAAGAAACTTTCAATAGTATTTTATTTAATTATTTTATTAGCGATGGTATTATCATTTGCTTGTAAAAAATATCCAAATGGTCCTTTAATTAGTTTTCGCTCAGTTGAAAATAGAATTAAAGGTTCATGGAAAATTATCGAATTTACTTCTGATGGTATTGACTCATTACAATATTATAATGACAGTTGTGGAAGTACATTTCAGATTTGGAACTCTGATGTTAGTGAATGGGAAAGCCAACATTACAGGATTAATTTTATTTATAAACCGTTTTATGGAGGTTTTACATTTGATGATAAAAAAAAAGTTATGAATGTTGATTTTGGAAGTGGAAAAAGAATTTTGGGACCAATTGGAAAAGGTTCTAGTATATGGAAAATATTAAAATTGACAAATAAAAAATTTAAAATATCCACTGATTATAATGGAAGAAATTATATTATTTCATTTAAACAATAGCGCTATGAAGAAATTTATTTTTTTAATAATATTTGTTAATATTTATATTAACACTTTTGCACAAGACCCTGTTAATAATATGATTAAATATTGGAATTATAGAAACAGGTTAAAATACTTTGTAATACCCGGTACAAAACAAGGTGAGAGCGAAGTTATAGGAATTAGAAATGATATGTCACTATGGCCGCCTTCTATTCCGAGTGATACATTATACAAAATTAGCACAATTGGAGACCATGGAGTAATTTTTGGTTTTTATTTGGGAATGCTTGCTACAGAATATAAATTATTAACTGATAACGGGCAAGATGCATCAAATACATTATATGAAATTGATTTGGCATTAGAGCAATTTGCAAATTATATGGATAGATGTGAATATTATTGGGATTCGACAAACGTAGTAGATGGTTTTTTTGTAGATGAAAATGTTCCATGCAATTTTATGGATACAAATAGTAGTAATGGTTTTACAGTTAACAGTGAAAGGCATTTGGATTTATTAAATAAAAATTTAACCCTTACTAATAATCATTGGGAAAGTTCAAGTAAATCATTTGGAATAGGTGTACCCCGTGGGCATCCGGGATATAATGATTCTATACGTGCCAATACATGTGGTTCTAATATTCCACAGATAATGTCACAGGATAATGCAATAGGAATATTAAAAGGTTTAGCTTTGATAGCAAAATTTTGTCCTAGTAACTTGAGTTCGGCAAGCAGGCATCATGCTTGTGCTATTATTGAATATATTCAAAATAAAAACTCTTTACATGGTCCTCTACCTTGGCAAGTTTATCAACCTGATGGTACACCCTATCAAGACCAATCTCCTTTAGCCCATTCTTATGGATTTGTAAAAGCATCTGAATATTTTAATAATTATTGTGTTTCCAATGACCTTTTCAGTATAATGAGAGGTGTTTGGGATTTTCAAGCTTTGGTTCCTGCCAACAAAATTTACAATAATAGCATGAGAGCCACTTTGGCTGCAATTGGAAAATCATGGCATATTAATGTTCTCGGTTTTATAGGAGTTTGCCCTTTATGTTTATTTCCTATTATTTCTATTCCGGCTACAGGTTGGGGTATTAATCGTGTTACAAGTTCATATAATAATGAAACTTTTTATTTGTTGTTATATGAAGTATTGCGAAATAAACATACCCATTACTTATCGCAGAACAAAGTTGAGGCTCAACTAAACAGTGCGCCATGCGATGGTCCTTATGATTACGGTCATGGAATTCATGCTGGTGGCGATGTTTATGGCGGTTGGGCTTCGTCAAACAGATTTCATAATGAAATTTGGAGGCAACAAGGTGATACAGTCCATTATGAAAACAATGATACTATTGGTAAATTTAATGGTAACTATAATAGTTTGGACTATATGTTGTTTTATAATTTATCCCATATAATTTATGGAGGAATACCTTATGTGAATTATAATAACAGGTACTTAACAGACACTGTTAATTTACCTGTAAAATATATTGCTTTTGATTCAATTGTTTCTATTCAGGTTATAAACCCAACCCAACCAATTGTTGAATACAAAGCAGGCAAACAGATAGAATTAAAACCTGGATTTCATGCACAGGCAGGTTCAACTTTTCATGCATATATTGATAATGTATGTTGTGGCGAAAACTTTATAACAGATTCGATACCTGATTCTTCAAATTATGTATTAACCTCTGAAGATACATGTGTAACTGATACTATGCCTTGTGGATACGGCGACACATTGTATTTTAATGGTATTGAAGGTGATACTGCAAACCAGTTTACATATTACTGGGATTTTAGCATCTATGGCAATCCGCAAACTTCAAATATTAAAAACCCATCTGTTTATTTCCCAGCAGGTACTTTTAATATAACGCTTGAAATAACAGACACAACCACAGGTGTTAGTAGTGGTAGGTTATGTATAATAATTGTAAAACCTGCATGCGATACTTCCGGCTCAAAAATGTTAATAAAGAAGCCTGAATTAAACTCTTCCAATTATCATGTTAATGTATTTCCAAACCCAACAACATGTATTTTTAATGTGTTATGTTCAGATATTAGTTTGTCATATTCAATAGAAGTTTCAGATGTTATTGGTAACATAGTTTATAATGTAAAAAATTCAAATGGGCTTGTTCAATTTGATTTATCTTCAAAACCTAAAGGAATTTACTTTGTAAAAGTAAAAACATCAGACAAAAAAATATATTATAGGAAAATTATTCATAATTAATACCAATTAATATAATTAAAATCCTACACTCTGTTATACTTAATTCAGAATGATGAATTTCTAATGTCATTCTGAGTAAAGCGAAGAATCTATTCAGTTAATATATAGACACATAACTGTCATCGGCATGACAAAACAGATAATTATTTTACTTTGTTACAATAATTTTTACAACCTGAGTTATATTATCTATATAAAATTTACAGAAATATATTCCTGCCGGTAAATCGTTTGTAGAAAGCAGTAATTTATGAGTTCCTTCATTTTCAGTTTTATAAGTTAAAACTGTTTTAACATTCTGTCCCAAAGAATTAAGCAGGCAAATACTTACATCGCTTTTTCTTATTAAACAATAAGAAATAACAGTTTCTGTATTCGCCGGATTAGGAAAAACTGCTATATATTGTAAACCCGAATTGTTTTCGCTAAGATTAAGAGTTTGCTGTGAAGGGAAAATTATAAAATCCACCCAGGCAGCATCCAGCCCTGAACTCACATAATCATCCTTTACGTAAGACCATTTTAAAGTATGAGCGCCGGTAGTCAGATAATAAGCATTCCGGCTCCAGTTTACTTCACCGCTCCACTGGTTTTTCTGAATGCCATCTATATAAAATTTAAGAAAATCCCAAGTATCTTCGCTCGAAACCTTTTTATAAAAGGAAAGAGTATCGGTAGAAATAACATTTATCTGAATATTTAAGTCGGAAGTAGAATTGTCGATATTATAATTACCAGAACGGGCATTATAATTTCCCTCATAAATATTTCCGCTGTTTATAATTGTCCATGGATAGATGCCAGTGTTGTTCCATGGAAATTCGGTAAAAGTATTAGATTCAAAGTCTTCAACTATTATTCCAACTGGTAATGTAAAAATTTTTGTAGCAGTGTATCCCGAAGCATTCACATTGTATGTAAATGATGATGCATAAACACCGGTTTGTGCACCTGCATCAACATTAATATTGAACGATGCTATAACATTACTGCTTGCAGCAATTGTTCCAATACTTATATTATTAACAGGTACTGTAACCATGCCACTGTTTACTGTTAATGTTCCATTAGCAACTGGTGAAATAGCATGCCCGCTATTTAAAGTTGTAATATTTATTGTTGCTGTTTCGCCTGGGTCAAGTCTTCCGTTGCCGTTTCCCAAAGCAACATCGTCAATTGTAACAGTTGTGGCTTGTAAAACCGGAGCATTAAGCATAATGTTAAAATTCGATTGCCACGAATTCATCGAACCATCTGTAGAAGTTATTGTAAATGCTGCATTTTGCTGGTCGGTAATTACATTTGCAACATTAAAAGCAAAAGCATTATTTTGTGTTGAAGTTGTACTTGCAATAATATTCCCATAACTTCCGGAATTATCGGTAATTGTTATATCAGAATTTGTTGTACTTATAATTGCTGTAACATTTGTTGCATCAACCGAACCAACATTTTTTAATGTTAAATCCAGACTGACATTTTCGCTGTATTCAACATTGCCATTTATGCTGACACCTGAATCATGAATTACATTACTATCATATACAATATAAGGAGCAGTATTATTTACAACTGTAAATGTTCCAATGTATGGTACGTAATTAAATGCAGTAACGCAAACATTAATTATTTGTCCAACAGAAGTAGGAGCGGGGTTTAATGTTATATTAGCAATGCCTCCTGAAACATAACCTGTTCCAAGTATTTGATTACTTTCGGTAATTGCAACATAAGCACCTTCTACATCACAGTTTACCTGAAAAGTATTTAATCCGGCAAATAAAGTAGGCAAATGTGAAACTGTCATGCTCATTGGGTCGGTTGTTCTAACCATCAAACTTGGGTCGCCAAAAATTGTCCACGTGTCAGTCATTGCGAAATCTGAATAAGTGTCGTTCATTTTCATACAGCCGTTTTCGCAAATCCCTGCATAAGTGCGTTTAATATTACTTGCATAAGTTTCGGTAAGAATGTCTATCATTTCGTCTTCGGCTTCCATAGGCGGGTCCCACGATTGATTAATTGTTGAACCAAAAATTCCAATAGCTCCTGTTGGTCCACCTGTTTGTTTTGCTCTCATCCATGCTTCGCAAAAGCAAGTTCCTGCATTAAAATGACCAACAACGCAAGCTACAGAAAAAATAAAAGGAAGTTTATTAACATTTAACAATGCGGCAGCTTCAGTATTAGAAAATCCTGTTGTTCCCCATGAATAATCGGAACCATGTCCGCAATAGGTAATAACTCCAACGCCGGGGTTTACTACAGTTGAAACATCAGCAGGAACTGGATTGCCGGCAGCATCAAGTCCGCCTTGACTACCGTCAAATAATTCAAAAGATGTATCATAAGTAAATCCTAATAAAGCTGTTTGTATAGCCCTAATGTGTTCATAATCTAATTCGCCATCATCGCCGGGACCTTGGTCAGAGCCGATTCCCAAGTTTTTTGAATACCATGTTCCGGCTAAAGGAGTTTTTTCGTAGAAAACACTTCTTTGCACTTGTGTTTGAACATCAGCAACAGTTTCGGCAGAGAAACGACCAACTAAAAATTCAGGATAATGGTCGCTTCCTGAAATATATGCGTAATCAATATCCATTGCTCCATCTGAGCCATCGGTTGTAATTGCAGATGTAACCTGAGCAAAATCGCCAACCAACAATAAAAATGTTAATCCATTTGTGTTATAGTAATTTGTTACATAGTTTTTTATTGCTGTTGCAGTATTCCCAATTGTAGCAACACTAACCATTTCGCAAGGTAAACCTTTTAAAATTTTCCAATCAACAAGTGGTTGCATTGCTGCCATAAACGATGGGTACGAAATAATTAACATATTGCCGGGGAGTTCGTCAATAGGTGTATATTTTGTTTGCTGATAGTTTAAAAAGTGAGAACGATAAATATTGTTATATTCTTTATCTATTTTATTGTTATTTGTTCTGACAAATTGGTTTATACCTTCTTTCTTAATTGTTCTAACTTTTAAAGTTATTTCGGTATAAATTCTTAAAACTTTAGTAACGGGGTTGTATTCAAATGGTTGAATAACAACTGCAACTCCTCTGTAATCTCTGAAAATATAAGGTTCTCTTAAATAAGTTAATTTTGAAGGATAAAATTCATTTTGTTGATATTCATTACCAAAAGTATATGGAATTGTTGAAGGGTCAATAGTTCGTAACAAATTACCTTTAGATGGTGCAACAGAAATGTTGTTTAATTCAATAAATTTTGAATTAATTATTTCAACTTCCATTTCATTTTTATCAGGAATAATAATTGATGTAGCAAAACATGGCAAATCCGGTGCACCGGTTTTTAAAATCCTTGCTGCATCGGGTGCGTCAACAACAACCGCACTTCCGTTATTTGTTAAAACGGGTTTGAGTTCATAAGCATTCAAATTAAAACTTATTTCAGTTTCTGTATTTGATGAAGAAACAAGTTTAATTTCTGACGTTGTTTTTCCGGAATCTCCAATTTTTACCCATGAATGTTGTTGCCCAAAAGCAACAGAAGCCGATAATGATACTATCAGCCAAAGATTAAATAGAGTCAGTCTATAAAGTCCGCTAACGGCGTTATGCTCGTTTTGAAAACAGTCATTTACATTAGTAAACTCCTTGATTTTCAAAACTTCGCAAGCCTTGTTATCGAACTTTATATTCCAGACTCTTGACTTTATAGACAAAACACTAAATAACATTAAATTTTTCATAATTATTTATTTTGTTATAATAACTTTTATTGTTTTATTATATGAACCTGTATTCAATTTACAGAAATAAATTCCGGCTGATAATCCGTTATCCGACAACTGAATTTGATGTGTTCCCTCTGTAACTTTTTGAGTTGGTAAAATTACTTTTACTGTTTCTCCTAAAGTGTTCAATAAAGATATATTTACACTTTCAGAATTAGTAACATTAAACATAATTAAAGATTCCGATTTAAATGGGTTTGGATATGCAGTGAAATACTGCAAATTGTTATTTGTTTCAGGTTTAATTTGAGTTATATTCATTGAAGGGAAAATAATAAAGTCAACCCATGCAGCATCAGAGCCCCCAATCCAATATATATCTTTTGAATAAATCCATTTTATTGTATGCAAGCCGGTTGTGAGCATATATGCTTCGCGGCTCCAGTCAACTTCACCGCTCCATTCGCCATAAGGAGAACCATCAACATAAAATCTTAAAAAGTCATAATCCAACTCGCTGGAAACTTTTTTGTAGAACGAAAGTGTGTCAGCCGACATTACTGTAATTTGTATTGTTAATTCAGATGTTTTATTATCAGAAATAACACCTGAACGCGCTGTAAAATTTCCTTCGTATATGTTTCCGCTGTTAATAATTGTCCATGGTGCGTCTCCAAAATGTGTTGTATCCCAGGGATTTTGAGTAAAAGTATTTGTTTCAAAATCTTCAACAGCCAACCCAATGGGTAACGAAAAAGTTTTTGTTGCTGTATATCCTCCGGCATTTACATTAAATGTGAAATTAGCATAAGAGCCAAGTATTGCACCAGCATCTACATTCACCGTAAAAGATGCAATAGCGTTTCCGGATGCATTAATAACACCAAAATTACTTGTATTTCCTGGTATTGTAACCATTCCGCTGTTTAAGTTAAGTGTTCCTACAGCAGACGGAGAAATGGCATGACCACTATTTATTGTTGTAACATTAATTGTTACAGACTCGCCTGGGTCTAATCTTCCATTCCCATTTCCCGTTGCATCATTAACTGTAATGGTTGTAGCTTGTAAAACAGGTGCATTCAATAATATATTGAAATTTGTTTGCCAAGTTCCGGAACCACCATCGGTAGCAGTAATTGTAAATTGTGCAAATTGCTGGTCGGTAATTACATTTGCAACATTAAAAGCAAAAGCATTATTTTGTGTTGCACTTGAATTTGCATTAATATTTCCATAAGCTTCTGTGTTATCTGTTATTGTAATATCGGAATTTGTTGTGCTTAATGTTGAATTTATATTTGTTGCATTTATGCTCCCAACATTTTTTAGTGTTACATCTAAATTAACATTTTCGCTGTATTCAACAATTCCATTTACAGCTATACCCGAATCGTGTATTACATTGCTTTGATAAACAACATAAGGAGTATTGTTAGGAACCATTAAAATTGTTCCAATATGAGGCTGGCGATTTTGTTTAGTAATTACTACATCTAAAGTACAAGGACTTGCAATTGTTGAAATATCAAGATTAACTATTCCCGAAGCACCTGTATATTGTGCATCAATCCAAACATTATTTAATGATAACCCCACATAAGAGTATGGTTCGGTTATTACAGTTACTGTTGTTGGTCCAAATGGAACTGAATTTTGATATGTTACTGGTGATAATGCTGTTGGAATACCAAGATATGGCATAAGCGATGGGTCGCCCATTAAATGATAAATTTCCCAATAGTAATCAACATAAGAACTTCCACTTTGAGTAACTGCAAGATTTCCTGCCGAAATCATTTGTCCTTGCGTTTCAAACCAATCGGCTGAAATTTCTCCATGATCATGAAATGTTTTGTCATAAGAACCAAGATTAGTAGCCGAATAAATCGGATTAACCACTACTGTTTTGTTGCCTACTCCCCACCAATAATCTTCATCCCAATAAGTACTATTGGAACCGCCAATATATCCTAAAGCACCTTTATTACTGGCTCTGAGCAAAGCTTCGCCAAAACAAACAGGGTCATCAAATTTATTGGTAAGACAACAATTGCCTACCATCAAAGGATATTTGTTAGCATTAGAAAGTGTAGAGATGTCTGAAATACTGAATTCCGGATCAGCCCAACCATCAGAGCTTCCATGTGCAGTATAATTTGCGAAAGAACAACCGGAACTAACATTGGAAATTATAGCAGCTGCACTCGATCCGGAAATTGCATATAAATAGGTGTGTGAATTTAAATTGTGCAAAGGGTTGAAGTAAGTAGAAGTTCCATAATTTATTTGTCCATCGCCATGCAAAGGACCATAGGTTGCGTCCTGTCCGGCAATCATAACAACTTCGTTAAGGAATGAAGGATCAGGCATCAGGTATTGTTCGTATTCAAGTGTTTTATCAATTTGTGGTGTTAATTCTCCAATAGTTGTTGCCGAAAATCTGCCATAATAACATTCAGGAATTTTATCTCCGGTGTATTCACAATAATATAAATCAGTTACATGACTTCCTGTTGTTCCTGCAAATGCTGGTATTTGAGCAACATCTCCTACAAATAAGACAAAGGATGGTGCAGGATCGCTTGGTGTTCCCGCATTATAAAGACCTTGTAAATAATTTTTTATAGATGTTGTAGTTGAACCAACCAATGGATTATTAGTATAAGCTTCAACAACCTTAAATCCTTTTTTTGTTTTCCATTGCACAAATGGCTGTAAAGTTGATTGAAAAGCAGGAGGAGAAACTATTACATATTTTACAGGATAAGTTGTTATTGCATCCTTATTTGTGTTGGGTTTATAGTTCGATAACATTTTGTACGTATTTTGAAACAACGGAGAATAATATTTTGCTTTCATTGTGTTAGTTATTGCAATGTCGGCATTTTCAAAATTCACTTCAACTACAATATTTTTTAAAATACGAATTTCGTTTTGAACAGGATTATATTGTATTGGACGAATAACAAGCCTGCCAATATTTACACCACGCATGATGCCTGCATTCTGAATTTCTGCAATTGGACTTTCAATAAAATCATTTGTTAAATATACTTGCTCATTAAAATGAAATGGAAGTTTATCAACATCCTGGTCTTTTCTTACGGAAGGTTGTTGTGGAATAATTTTATTACTAAATCCTAAATTGTTTAACGAAATTATTTCTTCGTCATAGCTAATTATATTTACCTTAATATTAGCATTATAAGGTATTTCAATTAATCTTTTTAAAGTTGGAAGTGATGGACTTCCTATTTCGCCATCGTTTACATAGCTTTCTGCAAATAATTGATTAAAATTTCCATGTTTTGTAAAAATTTCTTTAGCTTTAACTGTCGAAATAGAAGTATTAAAACTAAATTTTAACGGTTCGTTTTGTAAAATTGTAAACTCATCAGTTGAATTTGTTAATGAAATTTTTTGAACTTTTTGAGCAAATATTGTTACCGATAATGTTACAAACAATAATGTAAAAATTATTTTTTTCATACTTAGTATTATTTTTTAGTAAAAGTAATAAATTTATAAATATAATGACATGACGTATAAAAATAAATTTAAGTTGCTTTGTTTTATTTTATTTTTATATTTTTGAAACAATTAAATTTATTGTTATGAGAATTTATAAAGTTCTGTATATTATTACTATTATGTTTGTGTCAAATGTTGTACTTAGTGCTCAAAAAATAAATTATCCTGTTTCAAAAAAGTGTGATACTGTTGATAACTATTTTGGAACTTTAGTTCCTGACCCATATCGCTGGCTCGAAAACGATACCGCTGCTGATGTTGCCGAATGGGTAAAAGCAGAAAATAAAGTAACGTTCGGTTATTTGAATAAAATTCCATTTCGTCAAAAAATGAAAGAACGGCTTACATCTTTATTTAATTTTCCTAAACAATCGTCTCCGTTTAAAAGAGGAGGAAAATATTTCTGTTATAAAAATAATGGTTTACAAAACCAAAGTATTTTATATATAATGAGTACCCCAACTGATACGGGACGAATTTTACTTGACGCAAACAAACTTTCCGATGATGGAACGGTTTCGCTTGCATCAATGGATATTTCTCAGGATGGAAAAATTCTTGCTTATGCTGTTGCGCGTGGAGGTTCGGACTGGAACGAAATTTATTTTTTAAATATCGAAACAGGAAAATTACTTGACGACCATTTAAACTGGGTTAAATTTTCGAATATTGGATGGTTTAAAAATGGAATTTATTATAGTGGCTATGAGCCAACTAGAAAAGGAAAAGAATTATCACAAAAAAATGAATACCACAAATTATTTTATCATAAGTTAGGTACCGAACAAAGTACCGATACAATAATTTTTGAAAATAAAAATGAGCCACTTCGTAACTATTTCGCATCCGTTACCGACGACCAAAAGTTTTTATGTATTTACGAAGAAAATGCCGGCTCAATGGGTAATGCTTTGTATTTAAAAGATTTGTCAATAAAAGATTCAAAAATTGTTACTCTAATTTCAACCTTTGAAAATCAATTTAGTATAATTGAAAATATTGACAACGACTTATATATTAGAACAAATTTTAATGCAAAAAAATATAAACTAATAAAAGTAAATTTCTCAAACCCCGATATTTTAAAAGCAATTGATGTTTTGCCCGAAACAAATAATGTTCTTTCTTCTGTATCATTTTGCAATAAAACTATTGTTGCTTTATATATGAAAGATGCTCATTCTGAATTGAAAGTTTATGATTATTCCGGTAAATTTTTGAATAATGTTAACTTGCCTTCAATTGGAACTCTAAATTCTTTTAATTCAGATAAAAATGATAGTATTGGCTTTTACGATTTTACTTCTTATAATTATCCGACAACTGTATTTTTATATCATTCAAAAACAGGAGCAAGTAAAGAATATTTTAAACCAAAAATTGATTTCGATGGAAATATTTACGAAGTAAAACAAGTTTTTTATCCGAGTAAAGATGGTACTAAAATTCCAATGTTTATTGTACATAAAAAAGGAATTAAATTTGATGGAACAAATCCTGCATTATTATATGCTTATGGCGGATTTAACATTAGCTTAACACCAAGTTTTAGTGCAAGTAGAATTTTATGGCTCGAAAATGGGGGAGTGTATGCTGTTGCAAATTTGCGTGGAGGCGGAGAGTATGGCGAAGAATGGCATTTAGCAGGCACTAAATTAAATAAACAAAATGTATTCGACGATTTTATTGCTGCAGCCGAGTATTTGATAAAAGAAAAATATACATCCTCAAAATTTTTAGCTGTTCAAGGTGGTTCTAATGGTGGTTTATTAATTGGAACTGTTGCAAATCAACGTGCCGACCTTTTTAAAGTTGCATTACCTGCTGTTGGCGTTATGGATATGCTTCGTTTTCATAAGTTTACAATTGGATGGAATTGGGTAACAGATTATGGAAGTAGTGAAAATAAAGAACAATTCGAATATATTTATAAGTATTCGCCAATTCATAACATAAAACAGAATATTGAATATCCAGCAATTATGGTTACAACTGCCGACCACGACGACCGAGTAGTTCCAGCACATTCTTTTAAGTATATTGCAACTTTGCAAGAAATGTATAAAGGTCAAAACCCTGTGTTAATAAGAATTGAAACTAAAGCAGGACATGGCGCAGGTAAACCAACATCAAAGCAAATTGACGAAGCTGTTGATATTTATTCGTTTATATTCTATAATATGGGAATTACACCAAAATATTAAAAAACATTATGAAAATGATAAAAAATAAAAAATCAATTAAAAAAGTCAAACAATTGTCATACAATCGTCATTCAATAGCTAACCCACATTGCATGATTACTTTTACTATGGTGACCACCTATGACTATTATATAACAATGTGTGACAATATATGACAATATATGACAATGTGTGATTATGTAAAACAATGTATTAACAATAAATAATTAAAAATATGGAAATAGAAGAATTACGAGTTTACCAACAGTCCATGGAAATAGCTGAAAAAGTTTGGCAAATAGTTGAAAAATGGAATTGGTTTGCAAAAGATACAGTTGGCAAGCAGTTAGTAAGGGCAGTTGATTCTGTTGCTGCTAATTTAAGCGAAGGCTTTGGAAGATTTCATTTTCAAGAATCAAAACATTTTTACTATTATTCAAGAGGTTCACTTTACGAAACAAAAACTTGGCTTACAAAATCAAAAAATCGAAATTTATTATCTGAAGATGATTTCAATATGTTTTCGTCTGAAATAAAAGATATTAGCGTAAAATTAAATAACTATATTAACTCAATTGGTAAAAAACCAAATAATAATTCATAAACATTGAAAACAAATATCAACCATTGTATATGACCATGTATGACTTTTGTATGACTTTTGTATGACTTTTGTATGACCATGTATGACCATGTATGACTATTGTATGACCATTGTATGACCATGTATGACAATTGTATGACAAATTATAGGTTTATTGTTATTGAAGGAAATATTGGAGCTGGAAAAACAACACTTTCAAAAAAAATCGCTTCAGATTATAATGCGAATCTTATTTTAGAGAGGTTTGCCGATAATCCTTTTTTACCAAAATTTTATCAAAATCCCGAACGATATTCTTTTCCTCTTGAACTTTCATTCCTTGCCGATAGATACCGACAGTTAAAAGAAGAACTTACTACACCTAATTTGTTTAAACCTTTAATTATTTCAGATTATTATTTTATGAAATCGTTAATTTTTAGCAAACAAACACTTTCTGACGACGAGTATAATCTTTATAAACAATTATTTGACATAATTCAAAAATCGCTTCCAAAACCCGATTTATTCGTTTATTTAAGTATGTCAACCGAACGACTTTTGTATCAAATAAGTTTAAGAGGACGGGAATACGAGCAAAACATTACTGCTCAATATCTTGAAAAAATAAATAATGGTTATTTAGAATTTATAAAGCAGCAATCAAATATTACAACTTTAATAATTGATGCGAATAATTTAAATTTTGTGAACAATAACGAACATTATCAAAAAATAGTGAAAGCTATATTCAGCAAAGAATACAAACATGGTACAACAACAATTGTTAAATAAATTTTGATATATGTTGAAAAAATAATTTTTTATTCGTAAAACATTTATAATTTTGTAGCTTGAAATTAATAAATTGATTTAAAACAATTAAATTATCAGATACTTATGAAAAGAATCAGTTACGTTTATCTTGCATCTCTTTTAATGGTGGTATTTGCATTTAGCAGTTGTACCGGTTTAAAAAAGATGAAAAAAATGCAAAGTGTAATTAAATATACACTTTTGCCAAATCCATTGGAAATGCACGCTGACAGCGTTGTTATCAATGTTACAGGCAAATTCCCTGAAAAATATTACAAGAAAAAAGTTACTTGCGAAATTACCCCGGTATTAAAATCAACAAGCGGAACTGAAATTCCATTGAAAATGATTAAAGTACAAGGCGAAAAAGTGCAGGATAATAATCCTGTAATAAAAAATTTAGGTGGCGGTAGTTTTTCATATACCGATAAAGTTGCTTACACTCAAGATATGCGAGTTTGCGATGTAAATGTTAAGATTCATGCGGTTGTAAAAAAGAAATTTGCAGATTTTGACCCTGTAACAATTGGTCAAGGTACTATTGCTACTCCCGGTTTACTCGAGAAAGATTCTAAAGCTATTGCTGCAAAAGATAAATTTGTTCGTATAATTCCCGAAACAAAAGAAGCTCAAATCATGTATTTGATTAATCAATCTAATGTTCGTCCCGGTGAATTAAATAAAGACGAAATGAAAACTCTTAAAAAATATTTAGCTGCTACTCAAACCAATGTACGTAAAGAAATTAAAGGTGTAAAAATTTCTTCTTATGCTTCACCCGATGGAACCGAAGAATTAAATGCTAAACTTTCTACAAATCGCGGTACAAGTGGTACAACTACTATAAAAGGTGAACTAAAAAAATACGAAAAAGCAAAAGCAGAAGGGTTCTTTAGCGAAAAAGCTACTGCCGAAGATTGGGATGGTTTCCAAACATTAATGCAGCAATCTGATATTGCCGATAAAGACCTTATTATTCGTGTTCTATCTATGTATTCCGACCCTATTCAACGCGAAAAAGAAATTAAAAATTTAAGCAAAGCTTATACTCAGGTTGCCGATAAAGTTTTACCAAAATTACGTCGTTCAGTTTTAACAGTTAATGTTGATAGCATTGGTCGTTCGGATGACGAATTAAACAATGCATTTGATACTTTGCCAACTATTCTTTCGGTTGAAGAATTACTTTATACAGCAACTTTAACAAAAGACCTTAACCGTCAGTTAAAAATTTATCAAGCAACTTCATCTCAATATCCTAATGATTGGAGAGGATTTAACAATGCTGGTTTTGTATTAATTGCACAAAATAATAATGCCGATGCAAAAGCACAATTCGAAAAAGCTAAAACAATTGAAGCAGGCAATACAATGATTCTTAATAATTTAGGTGCTTGTGCTTTACGAGATGGCGATTTTGTTAAAGCTGAAGAATATTTTAAATCGGCTAATGGTGCCGGTGCCGAAGTAAATTACAATCTCGGAATTTGTGCTGTTAAAAAAGCCGATTATAACGGTGCGGTTACATATTTTGGAACATACTGCACTTTTAATGCAGCTTTAGCAAAATTACTTAGCGGCAATGCCGATGCTGCTACAAAGGCAATTGATTGTGCCGAAGATAAAGACCGCGATATGATGTATTATTTAAAAGCAGTTATTGGTGCCCGTCAGGCAAATACCGATTTAATGTACAATAGTTTACGTGCTGCAATTAACAAAAACGCAAATCTTAATGGTCTAGCTAAAACCGATATGGAATTTATAAAATATTTTAGCGATGATACTTTTAAAACTATTGTAAAATAAGTTTAATTATTTCTACAACAAAAAAGCTATCTGAAATTCAGATAGCTTTTTGTTTTTAACAATTATTTATAGTTTGTTTTATTTCGTTATTCATTATTTCAAAATAGTTTAATGAATTGTTTTGTGTCATTAATTTTTTCGTTTTATCAATTATCTCTATTTGCCACCATTGCATATTATTATTGGCTAATATAGATAAATTTTCTTCTTTAACTCCCTTACCTTCATGTGCTACTTGATTTCGTAAACCATCTAAACCTTTTATATTTATACGATTATTTAGTTTACTATTAGTTAATTTAATTATATTAATTAAGCTAAAAAAATCATTGTATTTATCCTTCGCATAATATTCTGTAATAAGTATTTGTATTGGAAAACTTGCTGCTTTTAAGTCCTCAACATTAAGCATTTTAGCAAATTCTTTTGTTGTTTCTTCATGTTGCTTCTTAAAGTATTCCCAAAGGGTTCCAATTTTATAGGGGTTAGTTACATCAATTTCAAATTCATTAATTTTTGAAAGTATATATAAAACAATTGATTCAAAAAATATTTCTAAACTTAATGTAAAACTGGTATAATTATTTATTTTAAAATAATATTCAGACAAATGCAACCGCTCAATGCATAAAACTAATTTATCGTTAATATTATTATTGTTTTCGGTTATATTTTTAAAATCTTTTGTAAGTAAATATTTTTTATTTATATAATCTTCTATAAAAGCAAATTCATTTTTATTAAAAACTTTGATAGCATCTTTATAAAGCATTTCTTTTCTTTTATGTGCAAAATCTAAAAGTCTAATTATTTTTTTATTTATTAGACTTTTATACTGGTTACATATAACAATGGCACCATTATAATTAAGATTATCAATTAGCGAATTTAATTGGTTTTTAAGGAGGTCTTTTAAAAATAAATTTGTAAATTGGAGTAGGTTTGCTTCTTTACCTTCCGCTTGTTGCCATATTTCAACTTTATCTTTATATTGTTGTAACAATTGTAATGTTAATGCATGGTTTATTTGGTCAATGCCACCTTGAGGTAAAAGATAAATTTTATTTATTTCGTTATTATTAATTTTTAGTTTTTCTTTTAGCTCTTTAGCAAAATAATTGTACTGATAGTCTATATCAGTAACATTTTTATTAATACATATATCTATAAAATCTGTCCTTCCTGATTTTTCTAACTTTTCGTAATAATGCTTTTTAATTATTTCTGCAAAATATAAAGTATCTCTTTGTTTATTTTTATCATTATCTTTTAAATCAATTTGGTCGGTATAAACAATAATAAATTTTGTTAAGTTATTTTCTTTTACAATTTTCTCAAAAGGTTTGTTAATTAAAGGAAAAAACAGTATATTTTTAAAAATATCAAAGTTTTCTGATATTATTTTACCAGCAGTTCTTGGTTGGACTGGATATAAATAATTTTCGTAAAAATTATTTTTAAAAACTTCAAATGAAATATTGTTTTCTTTATGTTTAATTTTAATATTACTTGAATGTAGGTCTTCTATTTCAAAGTTATTTTCAGCAAGTTCATCTATCTTAAATTGAATTTCTCTTGTGCCAAGTGTTACAATAAAAATATTTTGCATTTTATTTATAGTTTAACATTTCTTTCCAAACTGGTACAATTTTTACTATTTTACTATTAATTTTAATTTCTTCTTCAGTACTATGGGTTATTATTTTTAAATTTTTACATTTCTTTTCCACTTGGAAAAATATAAGCTATTGTTTCCTTATAAAAAAGAAATAATGCAATTATTTTTTCTTTTATAAAAGGAATTATTCGTGAATTTTGATTTTCACAAAGCCAAATAATTGACCATCAGTTGATATTTTGCGGGTTTTAGGCCATAATTCCATATTAGAGTAATCTTTTTTTTGTATAGTTTTTCGTAAAGAATTAATTTGGTTTTCATTCATTTGATCTTCTAATTTTAAAACCCATGCTGCTGTGGTAAAACGCCATCCACTATTAGCACCAATGCGTATAATTATTTCATTTTCTGAACGATTTTCGATTTCAAGTATTAAACTTTTTAATGTATTAATAATTGTGTGTTTAATATTATCATCAATGTTTTCATTTTCTAATGTTGCAAGCTCAAAATTTAATGAAGATATTGTTGACCCATTTATTATTTCGCATAAGTTTTCAACTCCATTATTAAATGGTTCAGTTTTTTTACTATTCCATAAACTCGGATATTTTTCAATATTTTTTTCCAAAAGAATTGTATCAATTTTCATTTGAAAATTTGTAGTAGCACCCGAAGGAATGCTTTCGGCATAATATTGTTGTCCTAATTTAAAATCCCATTGTTCGTGGTATTTGTCTAATATTCCAACATTAATAATATCAGTATTAATGTTACCGAAATGAATATCACCTATTTTTAAAAAGCGAGTTGATTTTTCGTTTGCAGTTTTTCCAAAAATTTTATTATCGGTTTGTGAGTCTGACCACTTTTCTTTATTCCCAATTTTTAAATCATCTATTTTACATTGATTAATAAAATCATCATCGGAAGTAAGATAATCAAATATACATGTTTTTATAGCTCCTTTTAAAGAGCTTCCGGGAATACAAGCTCCCTTTATTGCAGTTCTGTATTGTTCTTTTAGTTGAGTAGATTTAGTTTCAGTATTTTTTAATTCACAAATACGCGAAGAAATATGTTCAAGTTCATTATTCCATCCTCTTTGTTTTAACAAATCAAAAAACTCGTTACCGCCATTATCAATTGCAGAAACCCACTGATTAATATTTTCTGTTCCTATTAAATTCAGAACTTTTTTTTCGTCAATAATTCCAATTTTATTTTCTGATTGAATAAAATCAATATTTTTATTGTAGGTTGTTCCATTGCCAATGTGAACTGGTGTTAATGTTGTTAATGTAGCTTTCATTTGTTAAATCTTTAATAATAAACATTGACCATCACGCCATACAGCATGAATTTTTTCGTTATTCCATTCAGGTACTAAATTTTCAAATTTACCTTTTAAAAGTTTATCCGATTTTAGTACACTTCCTTCGCCAAACATATAAATGCTTTTTTTACGAAGGTGCATAAATTCTTCAAATTCGCTTCCTGCCATATATCCGCCTCGTTTTAATAAATTCCAATTACTTTCGTCAAATATTATATTGCTATGTTCCTCAAGTGATGGAAGATATAAGCCAAGTGAAAGATATTTACCAATATTACTTGTAATATTAATCGAAAATTCATTTTGAGTATCAGCAATGTTAAATTGACCATTACCAACTGTTCTATCTGTTCCAATTCCATTTTCTCCTAAAAGAGCAATAGTTTTGAAAACTTGTTCGCGAATTTTTTCATTTTCAAACTCTGCTAAAAAATAAATTCCACAATTTTTTTCAAAATATATCCTGTCAATATAAAATGGTTCACTATCCTCATTTTCCCATTCCATTGGTACTTTTACACGTTGTTGAACTTTAGTTTTTAAAAAAGAAAATGTATAAACATTGCCTTTGTTATCAGTTTTTTTAAAGGTTAAATCGTTTTTACATACAAATAAACCATCGGGTGTAATATTGTTTTGATTTAATTGTATTTCATTATTATTAGAATTAACATATTCTTCAAAAACTGACTTTTCTAAATATTCAATTTTTTTAACTTTTTTAGCTAAGGTATCATCGTTTCCTTTTCCAAAACTTATTCTTTTTTTTAACTGAGGTTTGGGAAGGAAATATTCATCATTAGCATAAGGGAAACATGATGAAATCCGGAATGAATTAAAAAACAGTTTTTCGTTTTTCCATTCTTTAAATAAGGATAAGCCAACTGCATATATTGCCGATTTTAATGAATCGGAATGATAAAGCAATTCTGTTTTATCAAGTTCTTCGCGTCCTCTACCAAAATGAACCGGTGTTATAAATCGAAGTTTTATAGCTTCAATCATTTTCTATGATTTTAATTTTTCAATTTGTTTTTTAAATACATTTGTTATTTCAACAGCTTTTGCATCTGAAATGCCATAATAAACATCTGAACTTTTTTCGCACATCTTTTCTATTTCAACAGAAATCTGCCCATATCCACGACTACCACTTCCACCAAGATAATCGTCGCGAAGCAATTCGAGCGATTTAAAAAGATTTTCGAATAATTGTTTTTCGTTATTATCTTGTTCCCATATATTAAGCACCATATTTAAGCTAAATTTTGCACCGGCAGGAACTCTCTCAATTTGACGAGGAGATGCTGCTGAAGTTATTCTGTCAATAACCACTTCGGTTTTACCCTCGGTATAAGGCATTTCTGTTTTCTCTAAAACTTCTTTAGCATTTGTCATTTCACAATCTCTAACAATTAAACGGGAAGCTTTTTGAGTTAATCCACCAGATGAGTTTCCAAATAAATCTGCAGATTCTCCTTCCTGTGAAGGACCATTATTAACGTCTTTACCTACTTTGGGACCGGTCTTTCCTGTTGATACTTCAAATAATGTTCTCATTTTCCCTTTTAGCGAACTGCCGGGAATAAAGGGTTGATTTGTTATTGGGTTTCTTATTACTCCTTTATCAATTCCTCCTATTTGCATTGACGAATTGGTTCCTCCAATATGTAAACCAGTTTTTAAGGTGATGATACCGGTAATTTCAATTTTTTTTAAAAGTTTATTTGCCATGATATTTTGTATTTATTAAAATTATTATTCTTTACCACCGTAAAATTTATGATACGCTAAAATTGCTTCTGTTAGTTCTATCATATTTTTAAATTGTTTTGTACCATTTGTATCATTTTTAGTATCTACTGAACTATACGCAATTTTAAAATATTCGTAAAAATTTCTTAATCCATCATTTTCATTTCTTTTAACAGCATAAGCAAGTTTTGGTTTTAGCAATAGAAAAGAAGTTTTCTGACTTACATAGCCATTCATTTGAATTCTTCTCATTTCTCCAAAAATATTTCGTATCTGTGAAGTGGTCATTCTTCCTTCTTGAATGGACTTACCAAATTTATCGGCAAAACTGACTGTGTCAATATCAATTTCTTTTTGAATCCATTCTTTTATTTTATATTCACTAAAATCGAAACGATTAGGTTGTCTTTGAGGATAATTATTTCTAAAATTGTTTCCTCCTCTATTTGAATTTTCGTAACTCATAATATTTATTTTATTTGTTATTTATTATCTTAATTCCATACTTGCCCACCTTGCTGCAATAGCTATATATTGAAGCGCATGATATTTTGTATTTTTAACTTCTTCGATATTACCTGTAAATATTTTTTCGACCCAACACTTAAGAAATTCTTTTACTGTTTCATTAGCATTTTGCTGAACTGCCCGTTTAAAATTATATACGGCAAACCAAACAACTTGGTAATTTGTTATAACATATCTGTTATTTTTAACATTATAAATTAGTTCTGCTTGTTCCATTAAATTATATACATCTGTTGGAAACCCTTTTGATAAATCTTCTTTTAAAAGGTATTTTATTTCATCTTTTAGTTTAACCAAATATTTAAACTCATTGTCCCAATTAAAAGGATATCCGAAAATTGAGATTGAATTTTTTTCGGTTTCTTCAAATTTGTGCGATTTAGCGTTCTTTTCTTCACTTTCGCTCATGCCAGCTCCTTTAAGTATCGGAAATTTTGGAGCAACAAAGGCAATTCCTCCACTTAATGTTAACTGTGGATTTTGGCATGTCCATTTACGAAATTCTGTATTTATTTCGGTTGACATTTTAATCAAAATATCCCATTTACCAACAATAAATAAATCGTCTCCGCCCGAATAAATTATTTGTGTGTATTCTTTAAAGTTATTATTCCGACTCCAGATTTTATTAATATATCCCGAAAAAAAATAATCTAAACTACGGCTTAATACCGAATACCTGCTAAACGAACGTTTATCGGCTGATAATCCTCTTTTAAAAACATTTCCAAGGTTATCAACATCCATCCTTAAAATGCCCATCCTTACAAGGTTTGGCGATTCTTTTCTTTTAGTTTTGTTGGAATCAGAAAACTCAACACCAGCTATTTCTTCAAATGTTTTTGGTGTATTATTCCAATTGCTTTCAGGAAATTTATTGCCTCCATAAAAAGAAAAACCATAAATATTTTCTATTCCTTTTTGTGGTGTTTCTAAAAAATTTATTTCATTTATTGCAATTGCCCGTACCTTATCAGCCGATTTTTTTAATTGATTCTGATTCTCTTTGTTCCCGAAAAACTTTTTTGGTACAAAGTAATTATAGCTATTTAAACCAATAGGGTTATATGCTTTTTCGGGGAAATAGTTTAATTCTTCTAATGAGTTTACCCAATAATCAACATCCTTTAATTTTTGTCCCAACAAAATCTGCTCCTTTGTGTATGCATTCATTAAATGGTTATCAAATTTTACTTCTTTCCCTGTTATTTCTTCGCCGGTTATTTCATCAAGTTTCGCATTATTATTACTGTTATTGGGCTCAAAAAATAAGTTAAAATTGTTTTTAATTTTTGTTTTAAAACGCTGGCTTTTCTTCTTACTTAATTTTTCCGATAATTCACTCCAAATATCACCGATAGTTCTTTTTTCGTTGTTATTTACATCATAATAAATCTCTTCTTCACCAAATTCATTATAATCAATAGAAATATATAAATCGGTTTTATGATATTCAAAAAGTTTTTCGATAATAGTGTTTTCAAAAGAACTTATTTTTTCTTTAATTTCATTTGTATTTGGTGCAAGTATGTAAAAGCCACCTCCACTTTTGTATATAATGTTTGCATCAAATAAATCGAGTTCTTTTATAAGTAAATTTACAATGTTATCAATTAATAATTGCAAATAAAATGAACGTCCTTTTAAATTTTTAGCAGCACCTCGTGCAATAATCCCATAAATAAATTTTTGTATTCCCGATAAGTCGCCACCAATTAACAGAAATGGTTTTTTATCGGCTTTTGGTAGTTTATTGTTATTTTCTTTTATATAATCGTATAAACAAATTACAAAAGCAGCAGTAGTTTTTAAATGGTCGTATAACGAAACATCGGGTAATTGCTGTGTACTTGCTGGGATGCGACTTGTATATTTTTCGGTAAGATATAAAAAGGTTTCTGAAAAGGTTTTGAAGGATGAAGTTTGAACAAATTTTACTTCCTGAACAAATTTTTCCCACAATTTTACATAATCGGGTGTTGCTTCATTATTTTCGTGTTCAAAAAATGTTTCATTCAATTGCATTTCGCATAAGACAAGACGGATTTTATATGAGGAAGTCCAAACTTCATTTTCATTGTGTTTTAACGAAATACCCTCGAATATACTTCGCATTCTAACTTTTTTAAAACTGTCCCATTTTTCTTCTTCGTTTGCATCCTGCCATGCTGTATCAATTTTTGACCTGTCGGCGCCACTGCTGTAATGGTCGGCTTTTTGAATTATAAGTTCGTTTATTTCGTTGCCCGAAGGATTGTGGTGTATTGCCGAAAGCCGCATTATTTCATCAACAGAAAAGCCCGCTTCGTTTATTAACAAACCCTTCAGTTGTGGTTCAAAATCTTTAATAAATTGTGCTGTCCATAAAATGTGTTTATGTGTTCTTTTTCCTTTAACTTTTCTGTCTTCGGGGCAATAAATACTTTCAAGATTTTTAATATCTGCATCAAGATATTTAGATTTTGATACAGAACACTCATCTGCTCTCTGGTAAAACTTACCAATATCGTGCAATAAAGCTGAAAGGTATATTTTGTTACGTTCTAATTTTTGTTCGGCATTCATATTTTAATTTTTTATTGCATTAACAATACCATAACCTAAACTTACACTTTTGCCTAAACCTATATTATTTGGTATAAAAACATTAGTGCTAAATGTTATATTAAATCCTAACATATAAATTCCTTTTATTTTTGCTTTTCTTGTTCCGTTTATTGATTTAATGTTTATTTCAATTGGTTTCTCTACTGTCCATTCTATACCTTTTGCAAACGATAAAATATTTGCCTTTAAAATGTTTTCGAGTAACGAAATTTTACTGGTTAAAGATATTAAATTATTGTAGCATTTAATATTTTCCTGATTTAAGGCAATCCAGTTAAAAATGTTATATTCAAATTTTTTGTCCCATACCTGCATAGTAAACTGGTTCATAAGTAGCTTGTAAATTTTCATCTGGTGTATTTTGCCACTATATTCTATGTCCCAAACTTTATTTTCGAAATATTTATGTATTTCGTCAACACCTTGTTCTATGCAAACAATAGATGGACGGTTGTTAAACTGTTTATATTGAATTAAAGGGTATTTAAACAAAAATTTATTATCTGAAAGGTGATTATGAAATAAAATATTTTCAAGTCCTGCTTTTTTAATTATAGCACCTCTAAAAGCTGGAATTTCGTAGCTTTTAATTTCGGTATCGAATGTAATATTTAGTATTCGTATTTTTTTCAAATTTTGTTTTTTTTCAATTACAAATATAAATATTAAATGTGTTAATAATTTTCAAATATAAAAATTATTTTTTAACTGCTATGAAATTGATTGGGAAAAATATTGATTTTGATATAATAACAGGTAATAAATCAACATTGTTTTTTTAAAATAATATTTGTAATTTTGCACTTTTAAAAATGTACATTAAAATTAATCTAAATTCGTATATTAAAACTAATAAAACACTTTATAACAATTATTTAATTAATACAGAGTCAGAATTTATATTCCACTAAAACAAGGATTAAGACAACAGCCATTTTGAGCCAATCTCGCAAAGTTTTTTGTCAGAATTTATATTCCACTAAAACAAGGATTAAGACTTTTATCGCTTCAACGATTAGATTATCACTAGTGAGTCAGAATTTATATTCCACTAAAACAAGGATTAAGACCTATCAGTTTTTTTATATCCATTTTTTCATATTTGTCAGAATTTATATTCCACTAAAACAAGGATTAAGACGCTCGAACTCACACGGCTGCGTTTTATCCCTTATTGTCAGAATTTATATTCCACTAAAACAAGGATTAAGACTGAATATTTTAATTTGCAATCAATCGAATATCTATGTCAGAATTTATATTCCACTAAAACAAGGATTAAGACTCTTTTTTTACTCAATCTTCGGATTATTGAGTACATGTCAGAATTTATATTCCACTAAAACAAGGATTAAGACTAAAGTTCTTTTCTCTTATTTGTTGTTTAGAGAGTCAGAATTTATATTCCACTAAAACAAGGATTAAGACCAGGATAATAATTGCATTTATTTTTACTTGGTAGGTCAGAATTTATATTCCACTAAAACAAGGATTAAGACTGCGGTCAGCCATGTCATATACGTTGTTATATTTAGTCAGAATTTATATTCCACTAAAACAAGGATTAAGACTGTGGAACGCATTGTAATTCCCCTTTTAACCATAGTCAGAATTTATATTCCACTAAAACAAGGATTAAGACTTTCTTTTTTCTTTGCAAGTTCTATTGCAAGTTGTCAGAATTTATATTCCACTAAAACAAGGATTAAGACATAAGTTTCTTCGCCTTGCAGACAAATGATGCAGTCAGAATTTATATTCCACTAAAACAAGGATTAAGACATACCATTCTCATTAAAGTCGCCAGCAACAACAGTCAGAATTTATATTCCACTAAAACAAGGATTAAGACTCTGCCATACTTGTTATTACACAGACGTATGTTGGGTCAGAATTTATATTCCACTAAAACAAGGATTAAGACAATTTAATACTATACATATCGTATTTCTGTTTAGTCAGAATTTATATTCCACTAAAACAAGGATTAAGACTCCGATTTTTAATTGATGTTTTAAAACAGTTGTTGTCAGAATTTATATTCCACTAAAACAAGGATTAAGACACCTCCTGCTGGAGATACAAGGAACGAAATGTTGGTTGTCAGAATTTATATTCCACTAAAACAAGGATTAAGACTTTTATATCAAGATGTTTTCCAGTTTCGATAAAAGTCAGAATTTATATTCCACTAAAACAAGGATTAAGACATGGCTATGTTCCACCATCTTTTTACTTTCCCAAAGTCAGAATTTATATTCCACTAAAACAAGGATTAAGACTTAGTCTGAATATTGATGTAAATATACTATATTGAGTCAGAATTTATATTCCACTAAAACAAGGATTAAGACTTAGCTGTTTTGTCGTACAAAGCAATTTCGCCAGGTCAGAATTTATATTCCACTAAAACAAGGATTAAGACGTATTTCCTTCACGCCATATTTCATATTTCTTTAGTCAGAATTTATATTCCACTAAAACAAGGATTAAGACTGTTATTTTTTGTTTAAATATTCATAAAATTTCTGTCAGAATTTATATTCCACTAAAACAAGGATTAAGACGGATTTTTAGTTAAGGAGCAAAGGAAAGAGGTTGGTCAGAATTTATATTCCACTAAAACAAGGATTAAGACACATTTTTTGTTGTATATCCTTTATTAAATGACCGAGTCAGAATTTATATTCCACTAAAACAAGGATTAAGACACTTGTATAACTTTTTTATGTCTCTTTTCGTAAATGTCAGAATTTATATTCCACTAAAACAAGGATTAAGACCGTTAAATATAACGTTGTTCTTTTTTGTTTTTAAGTCAGAATTTATATTCCACTAAAACAAGGATTAAGACTATATTGCATCTTCGCTTTCATTAGTCTGAATTTGTCAGAATTTATAT
>MENF01000081.1:3381-14508 GCA_001769035.1 Bacteroidetes bacterium GWA2_32_17 | reverse complement strand
TATTGTTCGTATGATAGAAGAAAAAGAATTAATTTTGAACAGGATATGAATACATTGTTTCCCTTAAGTTGACGCGTATGCCCTAACGGGACTAAAAAAATGCGGAAATTTATCCCGTTCGCAGTATAATTATACAATACATAGCATATACAGTTAATTTCATTTTAAATTACAAATCATTAATAAAAATTTAGTAACTATTCAGCAGCCATAAAAGTTGTCACGCAAAGGCGCAAGGTACGCAACGAAAAAAATCTCGTACCGAAGCTTCAGTAGATATCAGATAAAAATGATGAATAATAAGAAGTTTACATCTCTCGAATAATAAATCTGCTGTAAGCACGCAATGAAAAAAATCATAAATGATTTTTTTAACTTAGCGTTCTTAAAACTTTGCGACCATTGCGTCTTTGCGAGAAATAATACGCATAAGATTAGTAAAGGATTTTTTATGAGGTGAGTAGTTACAAAATTTATTTCCTGAAATATTAAATTTTTCATACTTTTAACTTTTTAAAAACTAAAAATATGAAAAATAAAAACTTCATTACTTTCTCCGAAAAACCATTATTAAAATTGGTTTTCACATTATTGTTTTTTATTGCAATAAGTTATGCGTATGCTCGTATGGGTGGTGCAGGCGGTAGTTCTGGTGGCGATAGTGGTGGCGGTGATAGTGGAATTATTGGGCTTGTTTTTTATATAATAATGGCTATTCCATTTCCTTACAATATAATTGTTTTAGCTATTATTATTGTTGTATTTTATTTTGCCAGAAAAAAAGCAAAACAAAGAACAATTTTAAATACTTTGCCATCAGGTGCCGGAATAAAAAAAGTTAAAGGATACAATGATTTTATTGAACACAATCCAAATTTCGACGAGGTAAAATTTAAAGAAAAAGTAAAAAAATCATTTGTTCAAATACAAGAGGCATGGCAAAATAAAGACATGTCGAAAGTGCGTAAATATATTAGCGATGGAATGTACCAGCGTTTAAATGTACAGTTTAAAATGATGGATAAACTTTCGCAGAAAAATACAATAGATAAGCTCGAAGTTAAAAATGTTTATATAGACCGCGTTGATACTGACGGCTTTTTTGATGTAATTCATGTTGCAATTCACGCTTCAGTTAATGACCATTTTGTAAGCGAAAAATATCCCGAATTAAATTCAGGCGGAAGCGAAGAATTTGTCGAATATTGGTCGTATTTAAAGAAACGTGGTGTAGAAGAAAAAGATATTTTCTCGTCCGATAATTGCCCATCTTGTGGTGCTGTTTTACCAAAAGTTCCGGGCGAAGTTGCAAAATGCGAATTTTGTGGCACGCTTACAAATAGTGGCGAATATGATTGGGTACTTTCAGAAGTTACTCAAGCCGATGATTATGTTTCGTCAAATCCTTTAGTTGTAAAAGCTGGTAACTTACAAGATAAGGTATTAGAAATTGAACAACAAAACGACGATTTCTCAATTCAACTTATTGAAGATAAGGCAAGTAATGCTTTCTTGCAAATTGAAACAGCAAGAGTACTTAACAACCCTGCTATTCTTCGTAGATTTACAACAGATTCCGCTTTTGATAAAATTAAAGCAACTTTTGATGAGAAAGAACAATTTGTTTACAATCGTATTTTCTTAAGCGACGTAACTTTAATAGGTGCTTTACAAAAGAACAATATGAATTCAATGATTGTATCAATTAAATATTCATATCAACGTGTAGTTCCTCAAGAGAAAAAAGTTGTAAAACTTGATACGGTAGTTGTAACCGATACAAAAATTATTATTTTAAGTAGAAATGCCAACCCAGAAGCTTCTAAAGGTTCGCTTTATGCTCACCGTTGCCCATCATGCGGAGGACCAGTTGGTGATACAATAGATTTAAAATGTCAATATTGCGGACATGAACTTAACAGTCCTGCAAATGAATGGATTGTTAGCGATATGATGTCATTAACTGAATACTATAATTATTATGCAATGAACGGAGCCAACTTTGCTGCTGGTATTAAACCTGATGTTATTGACAAAGCAATGGATGTTCGCGATTATGCATTTAACAATGCACTTATAGTTATGGCTTGCGATGGAGTTTTTGCACAGGAAGAGCGTGAGTTTGCAGAACAAATTGCAAAGAAATTTGGTTATAATGTTGATAAAATCGAACCAATGTTCCAGATGGCACAAAATGGACAACTTTCAATTAAAATGCCTGAAGACCAAAAGAAACGCGAAAAAGTTTTCCGTTTAATGGAAAAAGCTGCATCAATTGATGGTACGGTTGACCCAAATGAACGGCAGCTTTTAGATAATATGAAACAACAGTATGGGGTAAGTTAATTTATAACAAAGAAGCATAGCATTATTGCATTTAATTATTATATTTTAGGATTTTGTTATTAATTACACAAAATATTTATGCTAAAAAAATATTTAAACAATATACAATATTCTATAAATCAAGGCGACGCAAGAGAAGAAAGTTATTACATTCACCTTGAAAATTTAATTAAAGATTTTTCGAGCTATAATAATATTAAGAAGGTTGATATAACAATTCTCCCTAAACAAACAGAAGCCGGAAATCCCGATTTTCGTGTTTGGGATGGGAGCAATCATATTACCGGATATATTGAAGCCAAAGACATTTCTATAACTAATCTCGACAGGGTTGAAGAATCCGAGCAACTTAAACGCTATAGAAATATTTTTCCAAATGTTATTTTGACAAATTTTTATGAATTCAGGCTTTACCGTGATGGAGAATTGATTAAAAAAACCTTTATTGGAAGACCTTTAATTGCAAAGAAACTAAAAACAGCCCCACCTGTTGAGAATGAAGCCGGGTTTAATGATTTATTTAACACTTTTTTTTCATTTTCACTACCGCATATTCGTAATGCAAAATCATTGGCTTTAGAATTAGCTAAACGTACTCGTTTTTTACGTGATGAAGTAATAAGCATTGAAATGGCAAACGAAGAAAGAAAAGGGAAAAAAGCAATTTTGGGATTTTACGAAGCGTTTAAAAAATATCTGATTGGAACTTTAACCGAAAAATCTTTTGCCGATTTGTACTCACAAACAATAACTTACGGGCTTTTTGCTGCACGAACACGAGCTGATAATTCATTCAACCGTGAATTAGCTTTTAAGTATATTCCAAATACTATTGGGATTTTGCGTGATATTTTTCGTTTTATTTCGCTCGAAGAACCTCCAAAACCGTTGCAAATAATTGTTGATGATATTGCTGAAGTGTTAAACGTAACAGATGTAAACAAAATATTTCAGGATTATTTTAGGGAAGGAAAGGGAAATGACCCAATTATCCATTTCTACGAAACATTTCTAACCGCTTATGACCCAACAATAAGAGATAAACGAGGGGTTTATTATACTCCCGAACCTGTTGTAGGCTATATTGTACGGTCAGTAAATCAGATTTTGAAGACGCATTTTAATATCGCTGACGGACTTGCCGGCGAAAATGTTACACTGTTAGACCCTGCTGGTGGCACACTTACTTTCCCTGCCGCAGCCATAAAGTTGGCAGTTAAAGAATTTACCGAAAAATACGGTGAAGGTGGCAAAACAAAACTAATTAGAAACCAGATTCTTACAAATTTTTACGCTTTCGAACTAATGATGGCTCCTTATGCTATCGGACATTTAAAAATGAGTTTTCTTTTTGAAGAATTGGGCTACAAGTTAGGCGATGATGAGCGTTTTAAACTTTATCTTACCAACACACTTGAAATAGAAGATTTGGAGCAAATTCAGATACCAGGGTTAAGCTCGTTGAGCGAAGAAAGCCATCTTGCCGGCAAAGTAAAAAAGACACAACCATTATTAGTTATTTTGGGTAATCCGCCTTATAGTGGTATATCTTCAAATATTAATGAATGGACTGAAAGACTTTTAAAACAAACAGTTGATGGGGCAACAAGTTATTATGAAATTGATGGTAAGCCTTTGGGCGAAAAGAAACTTTGGTTACAAGATGATTATGTGAAATTTCTTCGATTTGCCCAATGGAAAATACATAAAGCCGGGTTTGGCGTTGTTGGCATGATTACAAACCACAGTTATTTAGATAACCCAACTTTCAGAGGTATGCGGCAAAGCCTAATGAACACATTCAACGAGATTTACATTCTTGATTTGCACGGTAATAGTCTTAAAAAAGAGACTTGTCCCGATGGTAGTAAAGATGAAAATGTTTTTGATATTCGACAGGGTACCGCCATAGCTTTATTTATAAAACAAAAAGATAAAAAAGGATGCAAAGTTTACCATGCCGACCAGTATGGATTGCAAGAAGCAAAATACCATTGGTTAGATTCTAATAATTTTAAACCTGACAATTATATAAAATTAAAACCCGAAAGTCCTTGGTATTTCTTTATTCCACGTGATACCGATAAAATAAAAGGCTATCTAAAATGGAAAGCAATAAATGATATTTTCCCTATTAATGTTTCAGGGATAGTAACAGCAAGGGATGGACTTTCAATTGATTTTAATGAACACTCCCTACAAACTAAAATTATGATGTTTCGGAATAAAAATGTTGATGACCAAATTATTGAGCAGGCTTATGGTGTAAGAGACAATTACCAATGGAAAATTAATGAACAAAGAGAAGCATTTAGAAAAGTAACTGACTGGGAGAATAATTTTAAGGAAATTCTTTATCGTCCTTTTGATATTAGACATATATATTATCATGATAATATTGTGTTTAGGACAAGACATGAAGTAATGCGTCATTTAATTGAAGATAATCTATCTATTTGTTTTATGCGCCAATTTTCAGGTAATATGGATTATACTCATTTTCTTGTTTCAAAATACATGGTTGATAACCGGACATTTTTTAGTTCAAAAGGAATTATTCAGCAAGCACCTTTATATCTTTATAATGAGAAGAAACAAAAAAAATCTCATATTCAATCTTTGATTCTTTTTGAACCTGAAACTGAATACAAAACCAAAACCCCAAATATTGATAAGGTACTTTACGAAAAGCTGAACAAAACTTATAAAAAGAAACTTACACCTGAAGAAATTCTTTATTACATCTACGCTGTATTTTACAGCAATATATATCGTACTAAATATATTGAATTTCTAAAAATTGATTTTCCAAGAGTTCCGTTTGCAGCAGATTATAACGTCTTTAGTAAAATGGCAAAACTCGGAAATCAATTGGTCGATTTACATTTGATGGAAAGTACATTGCTTGGTAAACCTGTTTCAAAATATCATGGTGAAGGTACCGAGCGTATCGAGAAAGTGATTTATGACGAAAAGGAAAAACATTTATACATCAATGCCAATAAGTATTTTGACAATGTAACACCCGAAGTGTGGAATTACCATATAGGTGGATACCAGGTCTTAAAAAAATATCTCGATGACAGGCGAAAAGCTGGTAAAGAATTAGAAAACCCTAAATACTTTTCCAGTATAATTACTGCTTTAAGTATGACAATTGAACTTCAAAAAATAATTGACGAAATTTTCGGAATTATAGAAGAAGATTTAATTAAATAACAAATTAGTTACATTTAATTTTTCTTACTCTGTTTCTCTTCTATGCGATGTTTTATTAACAAAGCACAATCTAAGTATGCTTCGGCAACTTTATTACAGCAGGCATTTTTAAACTTTTTTTCGAGTTCTTTAATTATTTCTATTGCAAAAGCTTGGGTATCGTTCATAATCGTATTTTTTACAAAATAATGTTAAAGGTATAAAATGTTTTAAAAGGAAATTATTAAAAAATATTTTTTGATGATTTATAACAGAAATATAATAAAAAAAGATGCTGTTCTTCGATATGCTCAGAACAAGTTCAGCATGACATAATAAATTACTCTCTGAGTAAAATTTTCATTTTACAAAAAGCAATTTCTTTATTATTGCAAAATGTTTTACAATCAACAAGTGTTATTCCCATAATTTCATCAACAAAAGTTATTTCAGTAAAAATATCGTTACCGGCTTTTGGAAATTCCAGAATTTGAATGTCCTGCATTGTTGCAATAATTCCAATTGGTGGATTGCCTTTTGCTTTTGCAATATAAGAATATCCTAATCGTGTAGCAGCCGATTGAGCCATGTTTTCTAAAATTCCGGCTTCCGATAAATATCCGTCTTCGCAAAAAAAAGAATCGTTATCTATTTTAAATTTTGTTTGCGTTTTGTTTTCGTTGGTATATATATGTTCGTCAACCATTACCATTGGCAATCGTTGAGGAATTAGTTCAAAAATTTTTGCTAAATCTTTCATTTGGTAAAGTTATGTATTAATTAAAAAATCTAAAATGTTTGCAATTATTTTTTATTAACAAGGTACTTCGAGAGTCATCATTCGACTCCGCTTATGATGACATAATACACCGACCATTAGGACATTACGAAGTTTTGAAAACCAAGGAGTTTACTGTAGTAAATGACTGTTTTCAAAACGAGTATAACGAAAAAATCGGACATTATGGACAGACACTATTTAGTTAAATATTCCCAAAGTGGACCTTTTTTACCTTTCATTCGCAATTTGTTAATAATTGCCGATGAGTCTTCGTCGGGAAAGACCCAACGTTTACCAGATTCTTTTGCAAGTTGTTTTACATATTCTTCATTATAATCTTCAGCCACATAATATTTCGGTAAAAGCAAATCGTCAGTTGGTTGAATTTTACCTTCATTTATTGCTATTTTACAAAGTTCGGTATTGGGATAAATTCTCATTCCAACAAAAGGGAAAAACACTGTTCTGCCTATTTTTTTTGAATTTTCGAATGTTTCTTTTAAAGTTTCTTTTGTTTCTCCGTATCCACCAAGAATTAGAAAATGTGCGAAATCAATATCTAATTTATTGCAAATATCAGAAGTGTTTAAAATTTCTTCAAATGTAAAAGGTTTGCGGTAACTGTTTAATGTTATATCGCAAAGGGAGTCGGTACCAAATTCTATATGAGTTAAACCGGCACGTTTTAAAAGAACCAATAAATCTTTGGGTAAGTTCTTGAAATTAAAATATGCTCCCCATTTAAATTTCACGTTTTTACGAAGAATAAGTTCGGCAAATTCGTAATTAAATTTATTTTTTAAATTAAATAGCGAGTCGGTAAAAAAGAAATAATCAACATTATTTTCGTGTAAATATTTTTCAATATTTTCGACTAAAATTTCGGGGTTGTGAGTTCTTACATTTTTTCCTTCGATTAGTGGATAAGTGCAATAAATACAATTATATGGGCAGCCACGTTTTGTTTGTATGTTTATCATTCCGCTGTTTTGCCAATAATAATCAGTCATTTCTTTATTGTACGATGTTTTTGGTTGCAGCGTAGAATCGTCTTTTTTATTAAATGTAGTTACTCCATTTTTATTGTAAATTAATCGGGGAATTGAATCATATTTATTCTCTTTATATTCAATGGTTTTAATAAGTTTGAATAAAGATATTTCGCCTTCGCCATAAATTCCAAAGTCGGGTTTTAACAAATTGTACATTTCAATTGGAAAAATTGAATAACCGGGACCACCAATAATTATCGTCGTCTTTGAATTTTCCTTAACTAAATCTACAATAGTTTTGTAATGTGCAATATAGCTGTTTTTTGCATAAAAATTCACATCGTCAATATTGCGAAACGAGGCTCCAATGTATTTCGGATTCTCTTTTTTAATGAGTTGAACTAATTCGGAATAATCATTTATGTTAAAGTCGAATAAAAGAATTTTTAAATCGGGCAAATGTTCTTCTAAATACGATACCAAATATGAAATCCCCAATGGATATACAGGATATGGTTCTTTTAGCTGATTTGCCGAAATAAATAAAATGCTTTTGTTCATTGTTATTATTTGTTCCAAAATTGATAATGATTAAACCATTGTAACGGATATAGTTTTATCATTTTTTCAAATTCGCTAATGTAATCATTTACTATTCCTAAAATTTCTGTGTTGCGATTAGTTCTGTTTTTAAAAACATCATAAATTTTAGGTTTCGATGCGTAAAAATGATATTTATAATTGCTGTCTTTCATTGCAAATACAAATGACACCGGGACTTTGTAAAGTAGTGCTAAATGAAAAGGACCAGCTGGTATAAGTGCCTTATTTTTCATAAAATTCATTTCAATAGTTCTTTCGCCATCAATAAATCTATCGCCATGAATACAAATAATTTCTTTATTTTCGATAGCATTGTTTATTATAAACAAATGCGACATGTCATTTTTAAGTGGAATAATATTTACAGTTGTTTTTAAAACATTGTTTAGCAAATTTTTAATTTTTTCGTGTTCGGCATCAAGAACTATAATATTTACTTTTGTGTTAATTCTTTCGAGCATATTTGCAGCCATTTCAAAATTACCAATATGAGCAGAAATTAAAATGCCGCCGGTATTGATAGCCATATCTCGTAAATAATTTTCACCATCAAAATCGAACTTGAATTTTGTTTTGAATCCAGCCATAAAGGCGGTTTTGTCGAGTAAAGTTTCACCTAAATTAACAAAGTTTTTAAAAATAGATCTAGACGATTTAATTTTACTATAACCAAGTACTCGATTATAAAAGAAATACAAAGCATTGTAAGATTTTTTCGAAAAAAAGAAAAAATATAAAGCAACGAATTTTAATGAAAAATACGAAGCAGAAAGTCCAAATGTTTTAAGAATAAATATGAAAATTCTGTAACCTAATGTGTTACCGCGTGTTTTACCTTTCCAGGTTACCATTAATTAGTGTTTGTCTATAAAGTCAGTGTCTGATTCAGAATGTTCGAGGTCTCCCGCTCAGGCGGAATGACTTTTTTTTAATACGAGAATAACGCAGAAATCGGACATTATGGACAGACACTAATTAGTTTTAAGATTAACAGTTTTAAAAATGTAATTATATAAATCGTCAAGTGTGCGAACTTCAGTCATTTCTTCGCCTTTAACTTTAAATTTAAATTCCTTTTCAACTACAACGGCAATATCAACAAAATCTAAACTTTCTAAACCAAGGTCATCTTTTAAACGGGCTTCGGGCTTTATTTGCTCTGGGTTTAATTCAAACTCTTCTATTAAAAAATTATTTATTATTTTAATAACCTCTTCTTTTACCATAAAATAAATTTTTTTGCAAATATAGACTATTTTTTATTTTTTTTTATTTTTATAAAATTTATTATTTGAAAAATTTGGTTATATCATTAACTATCAACATAATAATAAGAAGCCTCGATTTAATTTAATTATTGATAAATTCTAAAAACATATATGAATTTGGGCATTTTTCAATTATTGGTTAACAAATTCATTTTGGTGAAAATTTGGTGTTTTTGTGTTTTAGTGGCTATTTATTAGATATTTGTGTCACTAAATCACTAAAATGCATAAAATTGTAAACTACTTTTATGGCATTTTGAAAAATGCCTGAATTTGCTACTTTTGTGAAAAAAAAAATTTGAATACAGAGTTTTTTATAGCAAAACGATTAATGACAGGCAAAGGTAGTGGAAACCGTCTTTCGCGACCAATAGTAACTATTGCAGTTGTAGGCATTGCTTTAGGTTTAGCTGTAATGATAATTTCTGTTGCAATAGTTCAAGGTTTTAAATCGGAAATAAGAAATAAAGTTTTTGGTTTTGGCTCACATATTCAAATAGTTAACTATGATTCAAATTATTCTTACGAAACAAATCCTATTAATAAAGAACAAAGTTTTTTGTCAGAATTTAAAAAAATTGAAGGAGTAACTCATATTCAGGTGTACGCAACAAAACCCGGTATTATAAAAACCAAAGAAAATGTTCAAGGTGTTATAATAAAGGGAATAAGTACAGATTTTGATTGGACTTTTTTTGATAAATATATGCTTGCTGGCTCACACTTTACTTTGTCGGATACAATAAAAAGTAATAATGTGGTTATTTCCGAAAAGCTAGCATCATTATTAAACTTAAAAGTTGGCGATAATTTGCCTATGTATTTTATTCAGGAACCTCCACGAATGCGAAAATTTAAAATTTCGGGAATTTATCAAACTTATATGGAGGAGTTTGATAAAATTTTTATTCTTGCAGATATTCGTCATATTCAGAAACTTAACGATTGGGATGAAAATAAAATTTCGGGCTTTGAAATTACAATCAACGATTTTGATAATTTGAATACCATTGCAAATCAAGTGTTTGATATTGCAGGCACTAAAATTCAGCCCGATGGCGGAAAGTTACGCATTCAAACAATAATTGAAAAATATCCTTATATTTTCGATTGGATTGGATTATTTAACACAAATTTGTGGGTAATTTTAGTGTTAATGGTTTTAGTTGCTGGATTTAACATGGTTTCAGGATTGTTAATTATGATATTAGAACGTACGCACATGATAGGGATTTTGAAAGCTATTGGTGCAAAAGATATAAGTATAAGAAAAATATTTCTTTATAATGGTGCATTTTTAATAAGCAGGGGAATGATTTGGGGAAATATTATTGGCATTGGGCTATGTGTTATTCAATATTATTTTAAAATATTTTCGCTCGACCAGGAATCGTATTATATCGAATATGTTCCTATTTCCTTAAACGTATCACAATTAATATTTTTAAACATTGGTTCAATGTTAGTTACATTTATTATGCTAATAATTCCTTCGATGGTGATTTCACATATTAGACCAATTAATGCAATAAAATTCAATTAAATATGGATGATTTACGTTTAAATAAAGTTTCAAGATTAGTTCAAAAAGAATTAAGTGAAATTTTTCAGAGAGATGGTATTACATCTTATAATGGAAATTTAATTTCGGTAACAACTGTTAGAATGAGTTCTGACCTTGCTTTAGCTAAAGTTTATTTAAGTATTTTTACACCAAAAGGCAGAGAAAATGCTTTTAATATAATAAATGAAAACAAAAAAGCTATAAGGTTTCAATTAGGTAAAAAAATCAAAAATCAGGTTAAAGCAATTCCCGAATTAGCTTTTTTTATTGACGATTCTATTGAGTATGCCAACCGAATTGAAGAACTTTTAAAGAAATAATATAACATTGAAATAAATAGAAATACATTGTGAAAACCATTAAACTATTGTATGA
>MENF01000081.1:0-3360 GCA_001769035.1 Bacteroidetes bacterium GWA2_32_17 | reverse complement strand
TGTATGACTATTGTATGACTATGTATGACTATGTATGACTATTGTATGACTATTGTATGACTATGTATGACTATGTATGACTATTGTATGACTATGTATGACTATTGTATGACTATTGTATGACTATGTATGACTATGTATGACTATTGTATGACTATTGTATGACAATGTATAACAATGTATGACTATTGTATGACAACTTTAAACTTTTTTGAACAATGCACTTAAAATACTTCATAGCAAAGCGTTATCTCTTTTCAAAAAAATCTACTAATGTAATTAATGTTATTTCGGCAATAACAGTTGTAGGTATAGCAATTGGTACAATGGCACTTGTAGTAGTTTTATCTGTATTTAATGGACTCGAATCGCTAATTGTAAATCGTTTTAATTCATTCGACCCCGATTTAATAATTGAACCTGTAAGTGGAAAAACTTTTATTCCAGATAGTGCTGTTTTGCAGACACTTGTAAATATGAATGGTGTTAAAATGTATTCCGAATCAATTGAAGATAATGCACTAATTCGTTACGAAAACATTTACCATCCTTTTATAATAAAAGGAGTTAGTAAAAACTACCCATCTATGACAGGTATTGATACTATGATTGTTAATGGTCATTTTATGCTCGAATATCAAGATAATCCTGTAGCTGTGATTGGAATGGGAGTTTCGTCTTATTTATCGGTTTCGCTTAATTTCGTTTCTCCTATTAAAATTTATATTCCAAAACGAACTGCCGCTTTTTCCGACGACCCCGAAAAAGCTTTCAATATAAAAAACATTTATCCTATTGGCATTTACGGCATTGACCCCGAAGTTGACCAGTATGTAATTGTTCCTATAAATTTTGCACGCGAATTATTAGAATATAGCAAAGAAGTTACTGCATTAGAAATAAAACTTAAATCGGGTGCTAACTCTAATTCTATTGAACGTGAAATTCAGAAACTTTTTGGAAATTCAGTTAATGTTAAAAACCGTTATGAGCAACACGAAGTAATTTACAAAATAATGAAATCGGAAAAGGTTATTGTTTTTCTTATCCTTGCATTCATTCTATTAGTTGCATCATTTAACATTATTGGCTCACTAACGATGTTAATTATTGAAAAGAAAGAAGATATACGAACTTTGCAAAGCATGGGAATGACAATGCCCGAGATTCGAAAATTGTTTTTGTTAGAAGGATGGCTAATTTCAATATTTGGTGCTTTGTTAGGTCTGTTTTTAGGTGCAACAATTTGTGTTTTACAACAAAATTTTGGAATTATTCCAATGCAAGGAACCGCCCCGGGAGCTTTTATTGTTAATGTTTACCCTGTTGAAATGCGACTTCTAGATTTTGTTATTACTTTTTTAACAGTTCTTTTTATCGGTTATATTGCTTCACGTTTTCCAGTTCGCTATATTACAAAACGTTATATTAGCGAAGAAATTAATGAAGTATAAAACTTTAAAATTACAAATTATACAAGTCAAATAACAAACAAATTCTTTTCCGATTTATTATTAGAATATTGGGTTAATAAACAATAACTTAATAACTGATGTTACGTAAAAAACAAATATGCCACTAATTTCACGAATAACTACAAAAAATAAAAACATTAATTCGTGTAATTCGTGGCAAAATAAATTCTGCTTAACATCAGTTATTAATATTTAACCGAATTATAAAGTAATTGGTTGAACCCATAATATTATGAATAAATTTGATTGATAATTCAAAAAAATATTACTAATTTGCACTCAGAAAAAAATCTTAGAACAAAAAAAATAGACACAATGAGCAGGTTATTTGATATTAGGCTTATTATTAATAAGTTAGTAGAATTTTTAATTATAGATAATGACGAAATAAACACAACCGGTTGCGTTTATTTGTTGTTTTTAGCAGATAAACCCAATTGAGTTAGGTTTATCTAATTGTTATAAGCCATAATAAAAGACAACGACAATGAAAATAATTACAGCAACCTTGATACTTTATTTGTTCGCATTAACCACATACGGACAGCCAATTTACAAAGGACTTCCGCTAATTAAAGCAAAATCCACACAATCTGACTATAGAAATAGGTAATGACTGGGTAAAAGGTAGTTGGACTGTTTCACCACAAATTGAATTTGATAGTTTACTTGTTTCCTGCCACTCGGACAGCGAAGTGTTTGCTTTTTATACCGACTGTGACAGCATTACCTTTATGCTGTTACCTGAAAAAGTTCATAAATTTTATATTTCCGTTAATGACACGGCTTACGCTCTGACAGTTGTAAAAGGTGTTAAACTAAAGCACCTGCAGTTTGATACAAAAATAAAAAACAGCGAACTAAAATTCTGGTATGAACAAAACAATAACAATGAATACTTGAATCTGCTGCGTTCAAAATATCCGATTGACAGTTTGGTTAAAAATACAAAATCAGACACTGAAAAAGCTTTGAAAATATTACATTGGGTACATAACCAGTGGCAACATGACGGAAGCAATGAACCAAAAAAAAGTGACGCTATTTCAATTCTTGATGAAGTCAAGGAAGGAAAAAATTTCCGTTGTGTGGAATATGGCATTGTAGCCACTGCCTGCTTAAATGCAGTTGGATTAAAAGCGAGAACTTTAGGGCTTATGATTAAAGATGTTGAAACAACAAAATATGGAGCGGGACATGTTTTATTAGAAGTATATCTTGGTGATTTGAAAAAATGGGCTTTACTTGACGGACAATGGGATGCTGTTCCTATGGTAAATAATATCCCTCTCAATGCAGTAGAATTTCAAAAGACAATTGTAGAGAATTATGAAGAACTTGATATCAGAACATCATCTGGCATATCAAAAAGGCATTACATTGACTGGGTTTCTCCTTACCTCTACTACTTTACTATTCCCTTTGACAATGGGGAAGGAACAAAAACAGACACAAAAAAAATAAAAGAGAAAAGTCATTTAATGTTAGTTCCGGTTGGAGCAAACAATCCGACAGTTTTTCAAATCACAAACAAAATTGACTATTGCATATATACAAATTCATTTAGCGACTTTTATGCACCACCTGACAGCCTTGACAAATAGAATTACGGCTTATAACATAAACTAACCAAAAATGGCGGACAGTTCTTCGTAAGAGAGATTGTTGTATATTTGAAAGTCAGTTAATCAAATGAGCATTGGTTGAAAAGCCGCCATCTTCGGTTAGTTGACCGTTTTTAGCAGATAAACCCAATTGAGTTAGGTTTATCTAATTGTTATAAGCAAGGTAATGAAACTTTTTTGGGATAATTTTATTTTGATGTGCTGAAGTCATAAAATTAGATTTAATCTAAAGTGAAAAAAGTCTATATCTCTAGTGCCTT
>MENF01000080.1 GCA_001769035.1 Bacteroidetes bacterium GWA2_32_17 | reverse complement strand
AAAACTTTGCGAACTTATATGTAAGTAATTTCAATTAATAAAACATTTGCTTTTATATAGCATGACTATAATAAGCACGCAATAAAAAAATCATAAGTGATTTTTTTTAGCCACTTTTTAACTTTGTGAACTTGGCGGTTTTGCGAGACAAATTTTTTATTTGCGTAACATGAGTAATTAAATTTAAATTATAACAAATTGCTTAAAACTTTTGAGAAGTTAAATTTTTCAATCTTTTATAAAATATTATTTATCTCCAAATTTTATAAAAAGTTACTTTAAAATTAAAATTGTACCTTTGCAAAATCATAAAAATATCCGGTTGTTTATATTTTATGGATATTTCTCACTAAAAATTAATAATGCAATTTCAGTCTTTAAAAATTATTGAACCAATTCTAAAATCGTTATTAGAAGAAGGTTATACCGAACCAACACCAATTCAAATTCAAGCTATTCCAATTGTCTTACAAGGAAACGATTTATTAGGTTGTGCCCAAACAGGCACTGGTAAAACTGCAGCTTTTGCAGTTCCAATTTTACAACTTTTAAGTGCTAACAAAGTAAATATTGGTAAAAGAAAAATTAGAAGTTTAATTGTTACACCAACTCGCGAACTTGCAATTCAAATTAACGAAAGCTTTAAAGCGTATGGCAGATATACCGAATTAAAAAGTGCAGTTATTTTTGGCGGAGTAAAGCAAAACCCACAAGTTAAAACTTTACAAGGTGGAATTGATATATTAATTGCCACTCCTGGCAGATTGCTCGATTTAATTAATCAAAAATATATATCTTTAAAAGACATTGAAATACTTGTTTTAGATGAAGCCGACCGTATGTTAGATATGGGTTTTATACACGATGTAAAAAAAATATTAGCGTTACTTCCAAAAAAAAGACAAACATTGTTTTTTTCGGCAACAATGCCACCTGAAATAGTAAAACTTTCTAACTCGATATTAAACAAGCCATTAAAAGTTGAAGTAACACCTTCGGCAACTACTGCAGATACCGTAAATCAATATGTGTACTTTGTTGACAAAGGAAATAAAAATGCACTCCTACTTTATTTACTCGAGGACGAAAGAATTAAAACTGTTCTTGTTTTTACCCGAACAAAACATGGAGCCGATAAAGTAGTAAAAGTTCTTGTAAAAAACAATATTAAAGCCGAAGCAATTCATGGTAATAAAAATCAAAATGCACGACAACGTGCATTAGCAAATTTTAAAGCACAAACCACTCGAGTTTTAGTTGCCACAGATATTGCGGCTCGTGGAATTGATATTGACGACATGGAATTTGTAGTAAATTACGAGATTTCAAATTTAGCCGAAACTTATGTTCATAGAATTGGGCGAACTGGTAGGGCTGGTGCAAATGGCACAGCTTTTTCGTTTTGTGATGCCGAAGAAAAAGCATATTTAAAAGACATCGAAAAACTTATTTCTAAAAAAATTCCTATAATAAGCAATCACCCTTTTCCATTAATCAATAACAATCCCGTAAAGGCACCAAAACAACAGTTTCAAAAAAGAAATTCAAGTCACCAAAGACCAAATCCGAATAATTCGGGTAAAAAAAACAATAAAGCAAGTAGCCAATCAGGATTTCGGAATTATTAAACTTTTTCGTCATGCTGAATTTATTTCAGCATTTACTTACATCAAAAGGATTTAGCTGTTTGTCAATAAAACCAATAAAATTATCCCGTTATTGGAAATTAATAAGAGTAATGTCGCTTAAACATTGGAAAGAATTAGACCTTAGTAAAATATTTGACATGCAGGAACTTTAAGAGAATTTTGCAATACTTTTAATCAACTAACATTTTGCAAAATATTTAACACTATTTTAATTTTTTCTTCATTTGAAACTTCGCTATCAATCCAATAAATTTTAGTTCCTTTTCGCTCCATTCCTCTAAAGTAAGTCATTTGTCGTTTGGCAAATTGATGAATAGCTATTTCGAGCTTCGTAAAAAATTCATCGAAAGAATATTTCCCTATTATGTATTCTGTTATAAACTTGTATTCGAGTCCGTAATATGTTAATTGTTCGGGCTTTAAACCACTACTCAATAAGCTTCTAACCTCATCAATTAATCCTTCAGAAATTCTTTTTTTTAAACGTTCGGTAATCCTTTTTCTACGTAATTCTCTATCGCAATTTATGCCAATAATTAAACTATTTATTTTTGGATATTCTTTTTCGTTAACATTGTTCTTGTTATAAAACTCTTCGATTTCAATTGCCCTTATAGCACGTTTTATTGTGTCAACATCTGTTTTGTTGTGTAATGTTTTATATTTCTTTAAAATTTCAGTAAGTTTTTGAAGCGATTTATTTTCGAGCGTTTTTCTTAATTCTAAATTTACAGGAACATCAATTAACTTATATCCTTTTAAAACAGCATCAATATATAATCCTGTACCACCACATAACACAGGCATTTTATTGTTGTTCTGTATTTTGTTAAATACCACTAAAAAATCTCTTTGAAATTCAAACACATTGTATTGGTAGCCAGCATCTACAATATCTATTAAGTGATAAGGAATGGAAACATTATTTACAATATAATCTTCAATATCTTTTCCTGTTCCAGTATTCATGTTACGATAAACCTGACGAGAATCGGCGCTTATTATTTCTCCATTAACAGAATTACATAATTGTGCTGCAAATTTAGTTTTCCCAGTTGCAGTAGGACCAATTATTGTAATAATATTATATGTTGTATTCATTAAAAAAATTATAAATTTGCACTAAATTAATTAAATAAAATTATTATGGACATAAATGCAATTATTAAAAGAACAATTAACATTATTGTTAAACCACAAGATGAATGGAAAGTCATTGAACAAGAAAATGCTAACAAAAATACAGCAATATTTGGCTATGCGTTACCTTATATTATAGTTGTTTCGGTTGCTACTCTCATTGGGTGCTTAATTTTTAATTCTTTATATTACTCTATGCCTTACACAATTGTATCAACAATATTTGCTTTCATTATACCTTTTGCAGGAATAATTATTTCTGCAATTATAGTAAATTCTCTTGCCCCTGCATTTGGCTCTACAAAAAATATTGACAATGCTTTTAAACTTGTGATTTATTCTTATACTGCAACTTTTATTGCAACAATTATAACCGGATTATTACCTGTTTTGTTCTTTGTTAGTATTGCAGGAGGTTATTCTTTTTTCATTATGTTTTTTGGTTTAACCCCAATGATGAAAACTCCAGAAGATAAAAAAGTCAGCTATTTTATTGTAAGCATCCTAATAATGCTCGGTGTATATGCTACATTAACTTTTACACTTGGATTAATTTCGGCAGGATTATTTTTTAGTGGTATTGGATTTAACTCTTTCCGTTTTTAATAATATTATAAATCCTGCTTTTGTATGGGCGATAAGTTAATTAGTAAAAACAAAAAAGCGGGATTTTTGTACGAGTTAATAGAAAAATTTACAGCCGGTATTGTTATTACAGGCAGCGAGATAAAATCAATACGACAAGGCAAAATAAATTTTGTTGATTCTTATTGTGTTTTTATTAATCAGGAGCTTTTTATTCGTGGTTTACATATTGCTGAATACACGCATGGCGGGTATGCAAACCACGAACCTGTTCATGACCGTAAATTACTTTTAAACAGAAGCGAATTAAAACGAATTCAAAAAAAGGTAAAAGAAAAAGGATTTACAATAATTCCTATACAATGCTTTATTACCGAAAAAGGAAAAGCAAAGATAGAAATCGCAGTTGCACGAGGCAAAAAAGTATTCGATAAACGCGAAACGATTAAAAATAAAGACAACAAACGCGATAATGAACGAAATCGCGAGTAAAAAACAACTTAATAACCGCTATAAGGATAACTACTATAGCTATTTGCCTCAGAAACCAAATAAACTATTAATACAATATAAAGAATCCAAAATATTGTAAAAACAATCGAAGTAATTAAACCAATTGTTCCGCAAGTTTTTGCAGTTTTAAGCAAATTCAATGTTTTTTCGTTATAATCCGAAGGATTTGCTTCATAAAGAGCTAAAGCTTTTTTACGTTTCGAAAACGCAATAAAAGAAGCTATAAAACCAAAAGTTGCCATTGCGGCAATTGATGCAATACCCCAAATCATTGCAGACATAGCTTCGGGAGCCATTTTTTTTCTTGTTTCCATAAGTATTTATTAAAATTTTATTATTCAAAAATAATAAATTAATTAAAACAAAAAAATGATTTTAATCAATATACATTATACTTTAATTGCTTAAAACACAAGTTATAAAATCGGGAAAAATTAAAAACTTCGTGTTTTTACATTGTAGCAGCAATAATAACCAATAAAAACAACACTGTTGTTGATATTGAAACAATTAATCCTATAAGATTAAGTGTTTTGGCTGTACGTAAAACATTAAGCGTTTTTTCGCTATAAGTTCCGGGGTTTTCGTTATAAACTCTTAACCCTTTACTCCGTTGTGCAAATCCGATAATAGATGCCACCCATCCAAGATACATCATTGTTACAATCGAAAAAATACCCCAAATTAATGCAGATATTGCATGAGGACCAAGTTTCTTATTAACTGGTGCTGAATTAGGTTGTAATGTTTGCTCTTCCATAAATTTGTTTTTTTTAAATTTTAATTGTCAAAAATAGTAATTTATTTTATAATAAAATAAATAAATCAAGGGTCTAAAGCACCTTCGTATATATCAATAGATTCGAGGAACTCAATATTATTTATTATATATTCGTGTGCTGGTTTTGGTTTTGGTAATGATACATCATGTAAAAGACGTGAATTATCGAAAATCTGACCAAGCTCAATAAAATCGAAATAAGGTTCTAAACCAGCAAATAATATTCTTAAACGGCTTTTCTCGCCAAGAATACTTTCCCAATAATGAAGATGTTTATCATATTTTGCCAATTCACCAATATCTTCCATACGACCTTTAGCCCAAAACCTCATGTTATTGGCAAGTTTTCTATTAACAAATTGATGTGCTGGTTTCTCGGGAAAATAAGATTCGATTTTTCTTGTACACAATTCGCTATTTGTTGATGAATCAACGCCGGCAGATATATGATACACATCGTAATTGCGTTTTACCAAAAGCAAATCGGTAATAGCTTCGGCAGCGTAATCAACGGGGATAATATCAATTTTTGATAGCGGATTTACAGGAATTAGCCGTAAATAATTAAATGCTGCCAAAGTCCATAAAATAACAGATGACCGAGGAATTTTATTTTTGCTGTCGCCCATAATTATTGAAGGACGAACAACTAATATTTTTTCTTCAGGCAAATATTTGCTCAACATCATCTCGCCTATCATTTTTGTGTAAGTATATGTAACTAAATGATGTGCATTTGAGTTTGGCGACTCTTCTTCGCGAATCACTTTATTTTTAATATCTTTTCCACAAATAGTTGCAGTGCCTATATATAAAAATGTGTTTAAATGTTTTAAATCTTTTGCCCAATTAAGTATATTCTCTAATCCATTAATATTTACTTTTTTTATTAAATCGTCACAATTTTTTGAGAACGAAGTATTTGCAGCCGAGTGAACAATTAAATTAATAGAATGTAGTTCTTTGTGTGAATTTAAAGTTGAGGTTAAATCATCATCGCTTAAGTTTCCAACAATTGGAATTATTTTTTCGGGTTGATAAAAATCGCCATGTAAGTCAAAAACGTGTATTAATCTTTTATTTGCTTCATCAACACTTTTAGCTCTAACTAAGCAATATATTTTTTTAATATCACTTCGTTTTGATAAGGTAACAAGTAATTCTCCTCCAAGAAAACCAGTTGCACCAGTAAGAAATAAATTCATCAGTTTATGTTATTCTATATTTTAAAAAAAACGTGCAATAATAAACAAATTTTTAAATATTATTAAACCCATTACGTTAAAAAACTAAAAAGTGACCCCGAAGGGACTCGAACCCCCAACCATCAGAATCGGAATCTGATATTCTATCCAATTGAACTACGGGGCCAATAATTGTGCAAAAGTATAAAAATAATTCAGATAGCCATAATAAATTAAGTGTTTAAAGTTTATAATTGCCTATAGTTTTAATGATGTAGAAATGCCTAAAGTTTAATTTATCTATATTAAGGGGGCTTCTAATAATTAAAGTTTGTCTATAAAGTCGGAAAAACTTATATCAGAATTTTATTATCCGGAACTTATGGTAATACGGTATAAAGGTATATGGGTATAACCAGCAAAACCCAAGTTCCAAGAACCCAAGCCCCAAATTTCAAATTCCAAGCTCCAAATCTCAAGCCCCAAACTTGGTATTTTGTATTTGAGATTTTGGGCTATACCATATTCCTCTATACCCCATAAATTAAAAATGTTGATCCTGACTTCTGACACTTTCATTTTTTAGTGCGGTCATAATTTTAATATATTAATAATGATGACAATAAAGATTGTAAATTTGATTTTTACCGCACTAACGCCTATTTTTGTAGTATGTTTTCTATTAGAAAAGTTAAGACAAAGTCAGGAGCAATTGCCATTCAGGTGGTTCAATACGTTGGACACAGATGTAAAGTTTATAAACATATTGGTAGCACAAAAGATGATTTAGAATTGGTTATTTTGAAGCATGCTGCCCAAAAGTGGATATCTTCACAAACATTACAGACAAGTATATTCCCCGAACAAAATCAAAAAGTTTTAATTGTTGATATGGGCGAGTGTATTGCTGTGACTCACACTTTTTCATATCAATTTTTTATTTCTTGCTTTGAAGATTGTTCTTTATCCGAACTTCCACAGTTGTTGCTTGATTTGGCAGTAATGCGACTAATTGAACCTGCTTCCAAACAACGTTCTATCGAATTACTCTCCCATTATTTTGGTATCAATTATTCGCAGCGTTTCTATCGAAACATTCCAAAACTTATCACTCAAAAATCTATAATTGAACAATGTGCATATAAGGTTGCTAATGAAAAATTTAACGAATCTTTTTATTTTGTATTGTACGATGTTACAACATTATATTTTGAAACTTTTAAAGCCGATGAATTTAAGATTCAAGGTTTTTCAAAAGACAATAAATATCTTCAGCCACAAATAGTTATTGGTTTATTGGTAACCCAATCAGGATTTCCGTTAACATACGAAGTGTTTCCTGGAAATACTTTTGAAGGAAAAACAATGTTGCCAATCATCGAAAAATTTATATCAAATCATCCCCAATCCAAACCTATTATTGTTGCAGATGCAGCAATGCTAGATGAAGAAAGGTTAGCAGAACTCAGACAAAAGAAAATCTCTTACATTGTTGGGGCTCGTTTAGCAAATGCAAGCCTAAATTTAATAAAGCAAATAAACAAGGCGGTGGTAATTAAAAACGGGGCTGTTTCACGATTTGATTCAAAACATGGATATTTGATTTGCGATTTCTCATTGAAACGCTTTAAAAAGGAAAAACACGAGCTACAAAAACTTGTCCTTAAGGCTGAAGATCTAGTTGCAAAGCAAAACTCTGGTACAAAAGCAAAATTTGTCAAGAAAATTTCTAAAG
>MENF01000079.1 GCA_001769035.1 Bacteroidetes bacterium GWA2_32_17 | reverse complement strand
TATTAATATTGTGATGTTAATAAAATTGCCTCATTATGCCTCAATTAATAAAGTGCTTTTGGGGGAAGTTATTTTGAAAATCTTACTAAGAAATATAAATAATAAAAAATCCGTAGTCCCCCCTGTCGAAATCCTGAAAATTAAATCGGTTCACTATTAAATAGTTACGAATAATAAGTTGCAATGTGGGTTAAAGTAATAATTTTATCAAATCAATATTGCGGCTGTAAGCCGCTTATTAAATCAATTCCTTATTGGCAAGTGTGCCGGATAAGGCAAGTTTTTTTTGTTTTTGTGGCATTCAGGTTGGTTTGTGGGAAAAAACAAAATGGGCTTGACGTGGGTTGATTGGGGAGCATGTGTGATTAGTTTATTTTAAAAATGTGTGGTAGCTGTCTTTGATATTTTATAATTGTTTTTTTTATGATAATAATTTCTTATCAACCCGATAATTTATCATGTACGAATTTTTGGAGACTTGCTTATAACGTTTGGCGGTTGCTGTTCGGTGGCGATGTTTGGCACTGAATTTTCCACGAAGCTTTGCCGTTTAAATTTATTAATTCTCTGTCCAACGAGCCACTGCCCCGCCACTGAAAGCAAACGCCTGTTAGCGGTTCGTTGGTTTGTTTCCTTGACTGTCAGTATTTCAATTTTTCTTTCTTTCATTTTTTTTTCTTCAGTCCATTGAGGCATTTTTTAACAAATTCTTTTTCTCTATCATGAATTATACAGTTACACTCTTTAGCTGGCTTTGGTTTGTGAGTTGTTATGAGTAGACAGCCAATGTGTGTGACTGCGAAGCGATTGTTTTATTCAATTAAAATAAAAGCAGCCCAGTAGTATGGATCGTATTTCTTTTTCATTTCTTTCTGTGTCAGATTAAATGCAATTCTGATTTCCTTTCCATTTAATAAATTATTATAAAAACTTTCCATAAACTCTACTGTTTTTTTATCGGCGATTTCCCAAAGTGTCATTATTATATAATCTACACCTGCCATTTTAAATGCCCTTTGAAGACCAAAAACACCTTCACTGCCTTTTATATCACCAAGACCTGTTTCACAGGCTGACATTACTACAAGTCGTGTGTTTTTTAAATTAGTATTAGATACTTCATATGCCGTTAAAATTCCATCCTCAATATTAGGAATAGATTCTTTTCCCGTCCATGCGCGATTTGCTCCAGCCAATATTAATCCCGAACGAAAAAGTGGATTTTCTGAATATTTAAATACTTCCTTTTCCTGACCAAAAATATTAATGTTATCTTCATGTTTTCTTTCAATATGCGGAAAGAAAAAACCATGCGTTGCAAAGTGAATTACTGTTGGCGCCGTATTATTTGAATACACTTTAAATGATTCTTCATTAGCACTGTCTTTTGTAAAAAGATGAGTTTTTACATTATTTATTTCAAATAATCCTTTTATTTTATTTACTTCATTTAACGTGCCATTTAAATAAAACCAGATATTTCCTCTTACAGTATCTTCTGGTATATGTGAGGTTCTTGTTACTAATAATTTTTCTTTATTCTGCTTTTGATAAGTATTTGAATTTTGTATCATTTGAATACTGTCAACATTATAATTTATGCCACCATAAAGAGTGATAAAAGATTCTTTATTAAAGAAAGTTTTCGGTTCTTTGTTCATTGCAATCACACGTGTACTTATTACATAATTAATCTGATAAGTATCTGATAAAACTGTAGAGACTGAATTTGGTATTGAACAAAATGATATTTTATGTAATATTCCCGAAGGTGAAATATATACGGTTTTAACACCTTTTAATAAACTATCTAATGGTTGCCATATAGTTTTATATAGGGTATATCCTTTATATATAGTATCGGATTTCCCTTCTCCCCAGCCGTAAAGATATTTTACATAATCATAATCCTCAATATTTTCCCGTTGTTTAACGATATTTTCCAATTCTTTTTCTTCAAAGAGATAAACCATTTTAGGTAATTCATAATCCGGACGAATAACCAAGGCGCAATAAAAGATGCTATCTGTATATTTCTTATTAAAATAATGGAAATTAATAAACTCAATTGCTGCTTCATTTTCGTCAAGATGTTCTTTGATATCTTTCCACTTACACATTAAAGTAGTAGATGAATCTTTGAAATCATTGGATATTGCTATTAAGATTTTCTCTAATTGATTAGCTTTCTCTTCAAGTTTTTCTGGTTCAAGATAACGGTCTTTTAATGGAAGTGAATATATTTCAGAAAGTTGTCGTTTCACCCGTTGATATTCTCTAAAAGTATTAACTACTGATGAATCTTTACTATTTAAAACCCTCCTGCTCATCTTACGGCTTTCTTCGAGCAACATCCCTTTGAGTGCTAATGTATTATCATAGAGTTCTGATGCAATTGGTGGATTAGTAGTTACATATTCTAATATGAAAGAATTATATATTTCAAAATTGTTTTGAATTGTATTTATATAAAGTTCTTTTTCTTTTTCCGATAAAAAACCGAAGTTCATAATAATTAGTTGATGTTGTATATCGTTGGCCTTTTTAAAGAATGTAGCAGCTTTCTCCAAATTTCCTTGCATATTAAATAATGCTGCTAAGTGATATAAGGAATTTACATAATAGGGGTGTGTTTCTCCATATATTTGTTTATTGAGGTTTAGGGATTTTACCAAAAAAGGTTCGGCTTCTGCTAATTGCCCAATTTTTATATTTAAAATAGCCAAATTATTCAGAGCATATGAATACAAATAATGTTCTTTTCCTAACGTTGCTTCTACTTTGTTAATAGATTGAATGTTGTAGGACATAGACATTACATAATTACCCATTTCTTCATATAAGGATGCTAGGCTATTTAGTACTAAAATATAATCAGGATGATTCACCCCAACAATTTCTCGTAAAATATCTAATACTTCAGTATATAACACTTCGGCTTCAGAATAGTTCCCTAAAGTATAGTAGTACAATGCTAAATTTTGTAGTGTTATTGCATAGGAATGATTTTTTTCTCCTAAGACTTCCTTCTTGATATTTAAAGCTTCTAAAAAAAGTAGTTTGGCATTCTTATAATTTCCTAATTCTAAATATAAAAGTGCAAGATTATTTAAGGATGTAGCATATTTTGGGTGCTTTAAACCTAAAGTTTTTTTTCTGATATTCATTGCCTCAACAAACATTTGCTCCGCTTTGGCGTAATTTCCCTTTTCCATATATAATCCAGCTAAATTGTCTAACGATGTTGCATAATCCGGATGTTCATCGCCAAAAGCAGTTTTGTAAACTTCAACAGCTTTAATATATACCTGTTCAGCTTCTTCATATTTACCTATTTTTCGATATAAATCAGCTAATCCACACAATGAATAAACATTACCAGAATATATTTTTCCAAACATCTCTTTCTCGATATTTATTAACTCAATATAAATCTGTTCAGCATTAGAATACGCTCCTATCTTATAATACAACTCTGCTAAATATTCCAGTGTGCGGGCATAATTTTGACTTTTCTCCCCGAAGGTGGTCTTTGCATTTTCTACTAAAGCAATTAAATATGATTCTGCCTTTACATAATTTTTCATCCCAATATAGACTTCAGCTAAATCATACAATGCCTCACCATAATCTTGATGTTGTTCTCCAAACTCGCTCTTTTTTATCTCTGCCAATTCAATTAACAAAGGTTCGGCTTTGTTATATTCACCAATCTTATAGTATATTGAAGATAGTTTATTTAATAAACCTGAATAGTAATGGTGCTTATATTCCTGATTTTCTTTAAGGATAGACAACGCTTCACTGTATAGAGTTATCGCTTTGTCGTAGTTTCCAATTTCTTCATATAGTTCGGCAGGCCAGAAAAACATTGGCAAGTATGAAGTGCTAATCTCAGAGAACACTTCCTTATAGCCATTCAAATTTCTTTCATATAGCAATGCTAAGTAGGTTACTGCAGTAATATAGTCAGGATGCGTCTCTCCTAAACTGTCTTTAGTTATTTTAATTATTTCCTCAAGCATTTGCTTTGCTTTTTCATAACTGCCGTGTTTGAATTCTTCTATAGCTTGATTGTTAATTTCATCAATTGTTTTTTGAGAGTAACAGGGATTAAGCAACAGCGTTATTAAAAATGTAATGATTATGTTATATGTATTATGGAATGTCATCAATCAAATTGTAAATTTCAAAGTAATATTAGCAGAATTGTGTATCACAATGAACTATTCATCCCCCTCCATAAAATTAACTGCACTATACACAGTGAATTACACCACGCAGTGAATCGCTGAGAAAAACAATAAGCGGTTAACGCGACAAGTCGACAGAATAAATAATTATTTTTTACTTCCCGAGAGTTCTTCATATTTTTTTAAATCTTTATCTGCTTCAGCATTTTTTCCTAATTCATTATAAGCACGGGCACGTGCGTAATATATATTTGCATTATCGGTATAAAATATCATGGCTTGTGTATAATCAGCAATGGCATTATCATATTTTTTTATTAACTCATAAAAATAGCCACGAATTATATATATAAATACATTCGTTGGGTCTATATTAAGAGCTTCTGTAATTTCTTTTATGCCTTCTTCATTTTGTTGTAATTGAAAATAAGTACAACCTCTGCCGAGATATGCAACAGCAAGTTTTGGATTTATTTTTATTGCTTCTGTAAAATCAGATTTAGCTTTATCATATTCTTTTAATAAAATATAAGCAAGACCACGTGCATTATACATATCTGCATTTGTTGGGTTTATTTTTATTGCTTCTGTAAAATCAGATATTGCTTTTTCGTATTGATTTAATTCACCGTAAATTATTCCTCGGGTATAGTAAGCAGTTGTACTTTTAGGTTCCATATTAATAACTTGCGTGAAATTTAATTCTGCTTCATTAAAATTTCCCTTATCAAAATTATCTATTCCATAATATAGGTTATGATATATAGATTCTTGACCTCTTGTAAATTCAACCTCTTTAAATGTTTTAGTGTCTTCTTTATAAAGATATACCACTCCATTTTGTACAAAAAATGTCTTACCATCGGCAGTGTACCATCCATCTTGTCTTCCTTTCTCAATGTATTGACGATATGCTATTATTGCTTGATCTTTTAAAATTTCACTGGCAGTTTTAAACACGAATTCTACAGCCTTACTTGCATTGGGATTCTTTGAAATCTCATTTGTTACTGCGGATCCTATAGTGCTGAGAATTGCTCTCCCCAATTGAGAATATCCGTTTAACATCATCGTTAAACAAATAAACAAAACAAAAAATAATTTTTTCATAAAACCTCCGTTTTTAAGACCCCGATTTATCGGGGCAAGATTAATAACTAAAAAAATTGTTAAGTTTTTCATGATTTTAAATTTTAATTAATATGTTATCGTTTTGTTATTTTTCCAGAAAGGCATCATATAATTTAAAAGTTGGTCACGTTGATTTTGTAATTCTATCAAATCATTATTCCAACGTAATTTAACTTTTTCTAATTTCTTCGTTTCATATTTTACACATTTTTGTTCAAATTCACCCTCGTACCAATCTTTTGCATTTTTTATTTTTTGTTCACATATCTTTATCTCTTGTTCAAAATGATTATTTACTTCAATTTTGCAGTTATTATAGGCATTATTAACAATTATAGTTCCTTCTAATTCTCCTTTACCTTTTAAAACTTCAATACTATATAAATTTTCAATATAATTTTGAACAAAATTACCAATATACTTGCCAACAACCATACTCACAGGATCTAGTTGGCAATAAACACTTTTATAAAAAATAATAGATAAAAAAATTAACAATACAAATAATTTTTTCAAAAAACCTCCGTTTTTTAAGTTAAAAAATGTTTTTCTACTACAAAAATAGTTTTTCTTTTCATGTTTTTTATTTTAAATTTATTTTTTCTCTAAAGTTGTTATGACCGTAAAATAATAATATGCTGTTTTCTGATAATATATCAAAATTATTTTCATTCCAATGACCGCTAACGTATGGGTATGTACACCTCCAGTTGTATATAAACCCCCTAATATCTTCATATATTTATTTCTTATAATTGTTTGATATTTAATGTTTTATTTATAACAATTAATTTCATAACTGGAGATATATACCATGTACATATCCATCCATTTTATGAAACAAAGATAATAATTATTAATAAAAAAATAAATCATATATTTTTTTTGGTATTTTTCACAGTGGAACCTTCAAATTTTATATTGTCAAAAGGATTCCTGATCTTTTGCATTGTTTTATTACTTACATGTGCATATCGCAGGGTAGTTTTCAAGTCATTATGACCTAAAAACTGTTTTATAAATGTTATATCTATTCCTTCTTCAAGCATGTGGGTTGCAATTGAATGCCTCAAGATATGGGGATAAACATTTTTTGTAATCGCTGCTCTTTTTGCAGCATCTTTTACTATATTTTCAATACTTGATGCTGAATATTTACTATGTTTTTCTCCTTCTATCAGGTATTTTTCGGGTTTATATTCAGGTAAGAGCTTGTGAAAATATAAATTGAACATTTATAAAAAGCGAAAAAATATAATGTATATATTGTTATATTAT
>MENF01000078.1 GCA_001769035.1 Bacteroidetes bacterium GWA2_32_17 | reverse complement strand
TATTTCTTGCAAATAAAAATGGATTATTATTAACTTAAATACTTGATAATTAATGCGTTTAATACTTTTTAAGGGACGACTAGTTAGTGCTTGTCTATAAAGTCGAAAAAATTTGTAAATTTACATCATATTTATAATCCTGAACTTATGAAGATAAGGTATAAAGGCAGAACGAGTTATACCTTATATCCTTATCCCCCTATACCCTATTTCCTTATACCTTATACCACTATACCTTATAAATTAAAAATGCTGATATTATAGACAGACTATAGATAGAAGTACTTAAAAATTAAGAATTGTTATGTAGAAAAAATATCGAATAACGAACATCGAATGATGATTTTAGAAATCAAGAAAATTAAAGTAAAAAAAAGCAGACTTATAAGCCGGGTTCTGTAATTCGGTAAACCGAAATTTCTATCATTTATCTTGTTCCGAAATCACTTTCGGAATCTAGCGACCTACCCTCCAGCATCGGGCGAGCAACCCTCAAACACTGGTATACATGGTCTTGCAACTCACGAGGTACACAGCCCACAATGTTGCCACGTGGCTGGTAAGCTCTTACCTTGCCTTTTCACCCTTATTCCGCTCCCGATACATCGGGACGGAACGGTTATTTTCTGTTGCATAGCTATACTTTTTCAAGTATCTTCCTGTTAGGAAGCGTGATGCTCTGTGCTGCCCGGACTTTCCTCACCGTATTTGCAGTGCGATAGAACAGTCTGCTTTATGCAAAGATACGATTTTTTTTTAAAATAAATCTAAAAAAATTTATAATAAATTTCCATCTTTGTATTATGTCAAAATTGATTATTAATAAACTTAAGTATATATTGTTTTCAAAGCATAGAAAAGGATTTGGAATACATTCTCCTTTTATATACGATTTAATAACTTTAGTTTTTAATGACAAAACTGATAAAGTCGCTTACCCAAAGATAGATTTATTAAGAAACAAGTTGTTAAAATCGAATGAAATTATTTCTGTTACTGATTATGGTGCTGGCTCAAAATTGTTTAAATCATCTGAAAGAAAAATTTCAGAAATAACAGAGTATTCGTCAGTTAAAAAAAAATATGGTGAGTTATTATACAGAATATCAGAATTTTATAAACCAAAAACAATACTTGAGCTAGGTACATCATTAGGGTTAAGTTGTTCTTATTTATCTTTAGGCAGTCCCAATGCAAAAGTTGTAACAATCGAAGGATGTCCTCAAATATCTAACATAGCTCAAAATACATTTTATTTGTTGGGAATAAAAAATATAACATTAGTAAATGGCAAGTTTGATGAAATACTTCCATTATCGTTTTTTGATTTACATTCACTCGATTTAGTATTTTTTGATGGAAATCATACAAAGCAAGCTACTTTAAATTATTTTGAACAATGTGTAAAATATTCTAACAACGATTCAATTTTTATTTTTGATGATATTCACTGGACATCGGATATGGAACAAGCATGGAATGAAATTAAAAAAAATAAAAATGTAACATCTACTGTAGATATTTATCAATTTGGAATTGTGTTTTTAAAAAAACAATTAAAAAAGCAGGATTTTATTATTAGGTATTAAATGAGAAAATTATGCAAGAAGAAATAATTTCACTTCAAAAAATATATAAATATTATCAAATTGGAACCGAGATAGTAAAAGCATTACGAAATATTAATTTATCAATATTAAAAAATGAATATGTAGCTATCATGGGACCATCGGGCTCTGGTAAATCTACTTTAATGAATTTATTGGGTTGTTTAGATACTCCAACTTCGGGTCAGTATTTTCTTAATAATAAAGATGTTAGTCGAATGTCTGATAATGAGTTAGCCGAAGTAAGAAATAAAGAAATTGGTTTTGTGTTTCAAACTTTTAATCTTATGCCACGCTATAATGCTTTGGATAATGTTATTCTTCCATTAATATATTCCGGGAAAAAAAAGAATGAAAGAATTGAAAGAGGAATTGAGGTGTTGAATAATGTTGGTCTTTCAGATAGAATAAAACATAAACCTAACGAACTTAGCGGAGGACAACGTCAAAGAGTTGCAATTGCAAGAGCAATGGTAAATAATCCTTCAATAATATTAGCTGATGAGCCAACTGGCAACCTCGATTCAAAAACTTCTATTGAAATTATGCATTTGTTGGACGAAATTCATAAAAAAGGGAATACTATAATTTTAGTTACTCACGAAGAAGAGATTGCAAAATTTGCAAACAGAATTATTAAACTTAAAGACGGATGGGTAGAATCTGATAAATAAAATAACGAAACAAATTTATTAACTTTTTCCAATGAAAATATACACTAAAACAGGCGATACAGGAACTACTTCATTAATTGGAGGAAAAAGAGTTCCAAAATATCACGATAGAATTGTAGCATATGGTACTGTTGATGAGCTTATTAGTTACGTAGGATTAATTCGCGATTTAATAAACGAAAATAAATTAAAAGAAAATTTACTTTTTATACAAGATAGGCTAATGACCTGTGCTTCAATAATTGCAACCGATTGCGAAGGTTGTAACATTATACTTCCTGTTTTAAATGAAAAAGATGTTGAATTTCTTGAAAAAGAAATTGACAAAATGGAAAGCCAACTCGAACCATTAAAGTCATTTGTGTTACCTGGAGGAAATATTGCTTCTTCTTATGTGCATATTGCACGAACAATATGCCGAAGATCCGAACGTAATACATTGCTTTTAAACAAAGAACATAAAGTTGAGTCAATTGTAATTCGTTTTTTAAATCGTTTATCTGACTTTTTATTTGTTTTTGCAAGATATATTTTAAAACAAAATGGTGGTACAGAAACTAATTGGATACCCTTATATTAATTAGTGTCTGTCCATAATGTCAAAGATTTTCAAAAATGAAAGCCCAAAACCTCAAGATCCAAGTCTCAAATCCCAAGCCCCAAACTTGGAATTTGGAATTTGGGGCTTTTTACTATTATCACGATATTATAGTTCAGACAAGACTTTATAGACAAACTCTAACTAATTTAAATTGGTATGGGACAAAGGTTGGGTAGTGGGATAAAAAATTAATAATTCATTTCCAACATTAAAAATTAAATCAATTATACTTAAGTTAGGAATAAAATCGAACCTGTCATTAAATGTTTGAATATAAGTGGTTTCGTTGTTATTTAAGAATTTTTTTTTGGGATGCAAGCTGTATCTTAAATCTAAAAAATTGCTATTGTATTGTTTTTGATAATCTGATGTTTTGTTAATCCGATAGCTATCGGATGTTTTTGAAATTTTAATTAAAGCTAAAATATTTTCAATTATTTTTAAATTAAAGTCGAATAAAAACTTTGTGTTATTATCAATTAAATTAAGAATTAAATCTGAATAATATGGGAAAAAAGGTGATTTTCCGTAAGCCGAAATAATCGCATTTTTATGTAATCTTTTCCAATTTGTTGAATGAGCAATTTTTACTTCTAAAATATTCTGTTTTATGTTATTTGATTTTATTATTGGAATTGATAAGGATTGTATACCGTTACAGGATAATATGTTACATCTGTTCCGATAACTTTGTCGTAAATAATTCTCGTTACTTTCTATATAAACATGAGCAGATTGAATAATTGCTTTAAAATATTCGATAGGGGGGAAGTATGCAGTTGATAAAATAACGTTGTTGTGCATTAATATTAAAATTACATTTATGTTATTTGTTAAAAAAAATAATAATATGTAAAGCTATATGCAAGCCACAAATTACACGAAAAATATAGATGCGTAATTTCAAAAATAAATTATAAATTGTTTACAGGTGCAATATAATGTTTTAATTTAAAAATAAAAATAATATTTATCGCTTAATTTTATGTTTTATTGCTCAACAACCTTCTCTACAAAAATATTATTACCCGAAAATACTTTTACTATGTAAATGCTTTGGAACTTGTTGGTAAATTAAATTGAACAGAACCGTTAAAAACTTTTGGTTAAACCAATATGGCTACGGGGAACAAACTGATACTTATTATTTATCTGTAACTATTCAGTATGCATAAAATTGTCACGCAAAGCGATGCACTGAGCTTATCGAAGTGTCGCAGAGAACGCAATTTACCCCGTTAGATAATTGCCCTGTTAAATAGCTTCGCATTTTACAGTGTAAACTCTTTATATAGTTCACTCTTTTTTTAACTATCTCACGGGGTTAAAATAGAAAAAAGAAATGGGTGAACTCAAAGGGTTTAGCAATGTCAAAATCAGCAAAAAATGATTGCAAAACCCTCAATGTTTAACCGAGCCAAAGCCATTGCAAAACCTTGAGGGTTTTACAAAAAGATGGCAGGCTTGACCTGCTATGACGTTAAACTACGCAATCGCTCGCTTTCGAAGCTCCGGGATTGTAAATAATTGTTTCTTTCAGATTTGACCTGCTTTAGCACGCAATGAAAAAAATCATTTACCCCGTTGGATATTCCATTTTTATTGCATAATGGCTATTCAACATAATTATCCTTCGGGGTAAATGATTTTTTTAACTCTGCGAGCTTAAAACTTTGCGAGCATTGTGGCGGAGTTTATCCTGACAAAGGAAGGACGTGACAATATATTTGCGAGAAATATGATGCAAGTTAAACGAAAAATTATATTAACTTTGACACTGATTAGTTACTTTGCATTAATGCAAACTATAAAAAAAATAGTAAATATTTTCTTTCTGTTGTGCATAATATCATTTATTGCAAAACAGGCATTTTCACAAGACAAAAGGTTTGTAATTGTTAAAGTTGGCTTTGGTTTACCTTATGGTGCTTTTGGTGGCAATTTGGAATATCGCTGGGAGAATATAGGCGGATATGTTGGCGCAGGTATTATGAAATCTCAAAACTACAGAGATATTAATTTAGACATTAATTTAGCTAAAACATTTAACACATGTGTTGGATTAAAATATTATTTTTTGAGACCCATTGATGGTTTAAGACCTGTTTTAGGAATTCATGCCGGATGGCTCAATAATTACTATACAAATAAAATAGGTTCAACCAATTACAGTTATAATGTATATGGATTAGCAGCAATTGCAGGTTTTAACTTTAGCGAAAACATTGTTAGTTTAGAAATTAACATATTAATTGACCCTGGATTTGCAATCATAAAACCTAAAACACATCCCTATTATTCCGATAAAGGTTATTTTACACCAAGCGTTGGAGTTGGAGTAAATTTATACGCATTAAGATTATATCTTAAAAATAACAAAAGAAGAAAAGAAAGAAATGAAATTGATACTGTATTCGTTCAATTAAATAACAATATAACAGAAAACAAGAAACCAAATCCTTTATCACAAAAAATTGCAATTGAATGCAACGACACATTAGGATTTAAAGCAATAAAAACTCTGTTTAAAGATTCGCAAGGAAAAATAGTTGCCGGAAAACAAATCGCAGAAAATGCTTATATTTTTGTTAGGTTTCAAAAAACAGGAGCTATAATTGGAGAATCTTTACAAGTGAATTACATTGATTCTTCAAATAAACAAATTGAGGTATTTGTTATTAAAACAAATATTAAAGGTGAAAATATTGAAAGTATTTCTGGCAAAATAAAAACAAATAATTTTAACAATTTACAATATTATTATACTATTCAAGGTAAGGTAACGACATTTTATTACGGTAATAATAAAAATAATATTTCAATTAGGTTAAACGATTTAAAATTATTCGACAAAAACAAAGAACATAACTCTCAGCTTTACTACGATGAAATATTGATTTGCTTATTGTCGGAGAATTAATATTCTAAATGATGTTCCGAATGGACTTGTGTACGAGTATTATACTTTGCACGGGGTAGATTATTACATCTGATATCGGATTGGATTTCAGGTAAAAGGTATAAGGGTTTAGCCGCCATTCCATATTTCCTTATACCTTATAAATTAAAAATGCTGATATAATGGACAGACACTAGTTAGTGTCTGTCCATAAAGTCAGTGTCTGAACTATAATGTTCGAGTTTGAGGCATGCGAAGTTTTGAAAACCAAGGAGTTTACTATAGTAAATGACTGTTTTCAAAACGAGCATAACGAAAAAATCGGACATTATAGACAGACACTAGTTAGTTTCACAAAAGGGATAATTGCGAAAAAATAAAATATCTAACACAAAACGAATATTTTTTGTAAATTCGCCAAACCAAAAAATTGTATTTGTAACTTGAGTTCAGTTTTGTAAAACAAATAAAGAAAAATTATGTTAAAAAAAAATTTACTAAAGCCCATTTTATTTGTACTATTTATTTGTTATTTCTTACCATTTTCGATATTAGCTCAAGGTACTTATCAGGCTTATTTTGGTAATCTTCATTCGCACACATCCAATTCAGATGGTATGAATGAGCCTGAAGACGCATATTATTATGCAAGATATACTGCCGGGCTAGATTTTCTGGCTGTTACAGACCACGTAGAGCAAATAGATTTTCTGGAATGGTATTATAATAAAGACGAAGCAGATAATGCAACTATAAACGGAACTTTTGTTGGTATTGCAGGCTGGGAATGGGGTTCGCCGATTTATGGACATATTAATGTATTTAATACAACTAATATTATTGATGATATTGGTTCGTTATGGTATTATGAAGATTTTCCGGCTTTTATTAATTGGCTTCTCTCCAACTCTCCGGCCATTGCTCAATTTAATCATCCTGGCGATGATGTATATGTTAATAACTGGAATGACTTTGAATATATAAACACATCTACAGATGTCGTATTTCCTTTAATCGAATTTCAAAATGTTCAACAAGCTACCGATTGGTATGAATTTGCACTTGCAAAGGGATGGCATCTGTCACCGGTATGGAACCAGGACAACCATTCAGCCGACTGGGGTACGAAAAATGATGGCAGAGCTGGTGTATGGGCTGCAACACTTTCAAGAAGTTCGTTGTTTGAGGCAATAAATGCTGGAAGAACCTATGCTACCATGGATAAAAATGCTAAAATTTGGATAGAACTGAACGGGATACCAATGGGAAGTCAACAGCCAATCCAGTCATCCATGTTACTTCACCTGTTCCTAACAGATGTAGATAATGAATCGTGGACCTCTATTGAGTTGGTTACCAAAAATGGTGTGCTAATGAATATAGGCACATATAACGGAAACCTCGACACTACTTTTACACTTAATCTCACCAACGATGAGTGGGTTTTTGTCCGTGCCATACAAGCGGATAGCGATTACTTATGGTCTGCACCTGTTTATGTTACAGGAACTATTTCAAATTTATCAAACACAATACATGAAAAATCTATCCAACTGTTTCCTAATCCAGCAAAAGATTATTTTGTCATCAACACCGGAGAAGAAAACAGTTGTGTTATGATTTATAATGTTATGGGAAAGTTAGTTTATGAAAACAGTTTTCAAAAAAGTTTAAAAGTAAATTCTAAAGTATTGGCTGCTGGAAGTTATTTTGTAAATATTACAGTTAGTAATCTGAATTACACAAAAAATATTATTATTCGGGACTTCTAAAATTGCTTTTTCATCATTGGACTTCTCCAGATTTCCCGAAACTCCCGAAGCTTCAAAAAGGACGGGATTAAATTCTCATTTACAAAAGAGATTACTCACATTTTAATTTTATAGTTCGACATGCTAATTAGTCGTCACTTAAAAAGTATTCAACAAATTAATATCCAGTTAAATAATGTTATAAAATAATAAAATAAATTGCAAGAAATAATATTAAAACAGTTAAAACCTTGCATATTTTCTTAATATATTTATTGTAATAAGATTGATTTTCCCTATTAGTTTTAATCGAAGCAAGTGCGGTAGGTTGTCCACGAAGTGTGCGAACTACAATTTTTGGGCAAATTATACACGGTGTTACAACAAAGCTATTTCATCTATCAAACTCCTAAATTTGAATTAGTTAAAAAATTGGAGTTGGACTTCGTGGAGGGTTTTTTGTTTCTTTTTTGGTGGTGAAAAAAGAAAAATAAAAAAAATCTCAATTAAAATTAATAACGTCCAAAATTTCTAAAGAGGGTTTTTAAGGGACGACTAATTACGAGTTTTCAAGGTGTTCTCCGCTTATGCGGAACTGGCAGTGAAATCGCTTCGCTAAGTTCTTCGCTAATCACTCAGAATGACAAAAGAAAAACTGCCTCGAAAAATCTATTTTTTAGAACCCTTCTATTACCTAATAGAAACTTTGTTAATAATTCTATATTGTTCTATAATAAATGTAATGATTTATAAATATTTTTTTTAATACCCTAAACGATATACAAGTCGTTTTAATTCAATTTCTGCAATTTTAGCTGCATATTGCAAATTCACTAATAAATATCCGGCATTTTCAAAACTAGTTTGAGCAGCTTTAACATCTAAAATAGTTGACTGGTTTAATTGGTATCTTTTTATAACAATATTCACTAACTTCCCTGCATTTGCATAATTTGTTTGTTGCGAATTTATTTGTTGCAGAGTGTTTTCGTATGATTGAAATGTTTTTATTGCACCTGCTTTCAGTGATATAAGAATACTTTCTTTTTGCAATTCGGCATTTTTAACATTGTACAAAGCAATATCCTGCTGTGTCTTGTAAATAGTTCCGTTAAAAATGGGTATTAGCAAAGTAGCGCCAACAGATGGTCCGTAATTTTGAGTGAACAAATTAAATCCTGCCGTACTGCTGTTGTATATGTAATTATAACCTGTATTGATTCGAATTGAAGGAAAACGCTGTGCCTTCTGTTCTTTTACAATTTGTTCGTTTATCTTTATTTGCTGCTCAGCAGAAAGGTATTGCGGATTATTTTCCAGATAATTTATAATAGAATCTTTTTGAATATTTTTATCAACTAAAATAGTGTCTTGGATAGTTATTGAGAATAGTTGTTTTACGCCCATCAACTGTAACAAATTAATCTTTTCCTGTTCAATAATTAATTGTTGACTTTTTAAGTTTTGTTCAGCCATATTACGGTCCATTTCTGCTTGTAAAAGATCTGCATCGTTTGCCATGCCTACATTATTTCGCTCTTTAACAATATCTGATTTTTTTGTGGAAACATCCAATGAACTTTGAATAATGTTAAGGTAACTTTGCTGTCTAAGAATATCATAATAGGTTACCATAACAGCAGCTATGGTATTTTGTATTTGTTGATTAAGCTGTAATTCATTTTGTTTCTGCAAATAGTTTAATTTTTCTTTTGTTGCAATTACTTTAAACCCATTAAATAAAACAATATTTGCAGTTATACCTGCATTCAAAGAACTACTGGACACATTGTTTTTATTTATTTCTTCACCACTACTAAGTTTTTGATTCAAATTATAAACAGAATTATTATCACCGGCTGTAACATTAATAGATGGCAAACCACCTGCAACACCAAATTTATTATTGATTTTAGATATTTCGGCATTATTTTTTGCAATTTGAATATCAAAATTATTTTTAAGTGCTGTATCTATCGCATTTTTTAAGTCAAGAGGCTGTTGTGCCAGTATTTTTAAAGGAAGCAATAAAATCATATAAATTAAAACTTTCTTCATCTGTTTATTCTCTTATAGATATTTGATATTGGTTTAGTTAAATTTTATATTTTTTGCCACAGATTACGCAGATTACACAGAAAAAGTACTTTCCTGAAAATTAACACAGAAGAAACTACCAAAGGTAGTTTTAAATCTGTGAAAATTTGTGAAATCTGTGGCACATTGTTTTTCTTAATACTCATTTCCTTGTATCTTTTTTAGTCATGGATATTTCATTTTGATTTACATTTAAAAATTATGATTCGGTATTTTCAACTTCATCTTTATTTACTTTTCGCTTACCCGAGATGTATGTGTAAACAGCTGGAATTACAAATAATGTAAGAACTAACGAAAATAAAAGACCACCAACTACAACTATGCCTAAAGGGATACGGCTTGTGGCTGACGAACCAAGACTTAAAGCGATAGGTAAAGCTCCTAATGAAGTTGCAAGGCTTGTCATTAAAATTGGACGTAAACGTTGAGTAGCCGCTTCAACAACAGCTTGGTGCATCGGTATTCCTTGTTCTCTTTTCTTGTTTGCAAATTCAACTATTAGTATGCCGTTTTTTGTTACTAATCCAATCAACATTATCATTCCAATTTCCGAAAAAATATTCAGTGTATGACCAAAAATCCATAAACTCAAAACAGCTCCGGCAATAGCCAATGGCACTGTAAGCATGATGGTAAGCGGATCTTTAAAACTTTCGAATTGTGCTGCTAATACAAGATATATAAGAACCAATGCCAATATGAAAGCAAATGCGGTATTTGAAGAACTTTCGGAATAATCACGCGACGGGCCGCTTAGCGAAGTTTGAAAGCTATTGTCAAGCATTTTGTCTGCTATTGCCTGCATAGCCGTAACACCATCACCAATAGTTTTACCATCTGCCAAAGAAGCAGAAATAGTGGCTGCCTGATAACGATTATAATGATATAATGACGGTGGATTTGCATTCGTAATTATATTTGTTACCGCTGTTAATGGAATATTATATCCTTTGTTGTTACGAACATACAGATTTGAAATATCAATAGGTTTTTGCCTATCTTTCAGCTCAACCTGGCATATTACCTGGTATTGTTTGCCATTCATGATAAAATATGCAAGACGCCCTCCGCTAAAAGCACTTTGCAAAACTTCGGCAATATCGATAACGGTAAGACCAAATTCGCGTGCTTTTATTCTGTCAATAGTGATATTGATTTCCGGTTTATTGAATTTCAGGTTCACATCAACATTTTGAAATGTTTGATTATTTTTTGCTTCATCCAGAAATTCCGGAATAACCGCTTTTAGTTTTTCGAAATTCAGATTTTGTATAACAAATTGCACTGGCAATGCACCTTTTGACCCCAAACCAACAGCAATAGTTTGTTCTTCGACCGGAAAAATACGTACATTATTGAAACGTGTAAATTTCGTATTCATCTCTTTTACAATATCACTCTGACTCCTTTTTCTTTCGGAAGTTGGCAACAATCCTATTCTTCCATTAGCACTGTTTACACCCGAACTGCTGTAACCCGGAGTTGAAATAAAAGAAAAATCTCTTTCAGGAATAGAATCAATTAAAAAGCTTCCAATTTCATCGCCAACTTCTGTCATATAAGAATAGCTGGCACCTTCAGGACCTGTTATCTGAAGGCGAATGCTTCCTTTGTCTTCAATAGGTGCAATTTCACTTTGCAGATTTTTCCCAATAAAAAAAACAATTAATAGACATGTTCCGACAATTCCCCATGCAATCCATCGCCTTTTGATGAAACGCTCAACTAATTTTTTGTACCCGTTTTCCATTCCGCTGAAAAATGGTTCGGTTTTATTGTAGAAATTTCCGTGTTGTGCGCTTTTTCTGTTTAGATAGATATTTAAAACAGGCGTTATAGTAAGTGAAACAAAAGCTGATACCAGCACTGCACAGGCAAGCACAACACCGAACTCTCTGAACAAACTTCCTACAAAACCCTGAAGAAACAATACTGGTAAAAAGACGATGGCAAGCGTAATTGAAGTTGCAATAACAACAAAGAAAATTTCTTTACTTCCATCAATTGCTGCTTTCCGAATAGGAATTCCTTTTTCAATTTTTCGGAAAATATTTTCTGTAACAACTATCCCATCATCTACAACCAAACCCGTTGCCAGTATAATCGCCAATAATGTCAGGATGTTTATAGAAAATCCGGCAATATACATTATAAAAAAAGTAAAAATAAGTGATATCGGAATATCAATGAGCGGGCGGATTGCAATTAACCAGTTCCTGAAAAAGAAAAATATCACAAGTATTACCAAACAAATTGCTATTAATAAAGTCTCGCCAACCTCCTTTAATGACCGGCGTATAGTTATTGTATTATCAATTAATGTTGTAAAACTGATATCGCCTTTTTGTGATTTTTTAATTTCTTCTAATCGCTTTGTAAACTCATCCGAAATATTAATGTAGTTTGCTCCGGGTTGAGGAACAATTGCCAAACCCACTGCGCTAACACCATTGAGCATCCAGCTATGTTCATATTGCTCGGGACCTAACTCAACTTTTGCAACATCACTTAGCCGAACAATACCGTCTGAATCTTCACGTATAATTAAATCTTTAAAATCCCGTTCAGTAGTTAATCTGCCCATTGCTCTAATAGTCAATTCGGTTTTATTTCCATAGATTTTCCCGGAAGGTATATCCACATTTTCTTTATTCAATACGTTTGATATATCATTAAAAGCAATGTTGTATGCATTCATTTTATCGGGATTGACCCACAAACGCATAGCAGGGCGCTTTTGTCCAAAAATATTCACGGCGCTTACTTCAGGTATTGTCTGAAATTTATTCAATAAAACATTTTCAGCAAAATCGCTTAATTCAAGCAATCCTTTGCTTGGACTTTGTACAGCCAGTATGATAATAAAATCGCTGTTAGCATCGGATTTTGTTACTACAGGAGGTGCGTCAATATCCTGTGGCAGGTTTCGACTTGCCTGGCTGACTTTGTCGCGTACATCGTTTGCCGCAGCTTCAAGATCAGCACTAATATTGAACTCCACATTGATACGACTTCTTCCGACAGAGCTTGTTGATGTAATTGTACGGATGTCGGGAATTCCGTTTATAGATTTTTCCAGAGGTTCTGTAATCTGGCTTTCGATAATATCAGAATTTGCTCCTGTATAAGAAGTATTTACTGTTATCATTGGTGGATCTATAGCAGGATAATCGCGAACCCCTAAAAATGTGTATCCAATAACACCAAACAAAATGATAAACAAATTCATCACGGTTGCCAGTATCGGTCGCCGGATTGATAATTCAGAAATATTCATTTTAATTCGCTGATATTTTTCACTTTACTTATTTTCACTTTTGCATCAGGGCGGACAAACAGCACACCGCTAACCACAATACTATCGCCGACAGCAAGTCCTTTTGTAATTTCAACAAAATCGGCATTTCTGGTTCCTGTTTCAACATTAACAAAAACTCCCTTTCCATTTTTTATTACAACAACTTGGTTTGATAAAGCATCTGGAATAATGGCATTTGTAGGAACAACAATATCTTTGTCTTTTTTTTCCAGCATCACTTTTACAAATGCACCCGGATTAATATTTCCTCTGTTAAGTCTTGCTCTTATTTTAATATTTCTTGTTGAAGTATTTATTTGCGGCTCAATAGCGCTTATAGTAGCTTCGAGATTCACATCTGATTCTGTAGTTTGAATTAAAACAACATCTCCCACCTTTACCAAACTTTTATAAGTTTCTGGTACTGTAAAATCAATTTTTATTTTATCTGTTTGCTGCAATGAACCGAGCAAAGTTTGAGTAGTAACATAAGCACCTAAACTAACCTGTCGTAACCCGAGTTTTCCGCTAAATGATGCTTTTACAACTGTTTTATCTATTTGGGCATTCAGCACTTTAATATTTGCTTTTCTTGTGTTAACTTCGCTTAAAGCAGCATCATACATTGCCTGATCAACCCCATTTACAGCAAGTAATTGCTTTAACCTTGCTTCAGTCTTTTCTGCCAGGTCAAGAGCTACATTTTGTTGTTCAAGCTGTGCCTGAAGATCGGCATCATTAATTTTTACAAGAATGGTTCCTTGTTCTACAAAACCACCGTCGGGCAGGTTTAAGAATGTGATACGTCCGCTTATTTCAGGAAATAATTCTATCATTTCTTCAGAAAGTACAGAACCATTTACTTCAATACTTGTAGGAAAATTAACCATTTCTGCAATTATTACATCCACTGTTGCCGGTGGTTTATCTTTCTTTTTATCTGTATTTTGCTTGCAAGAAAACAAACTTATAATAACAAATAAAATAATAACATAACGTATAACTTTCATATATTCAATTTCTTTAATTCAAATTGTTTTTAATACTATTTAAAGTATTATAAAGTTTTTCAATCTTTTTCCTGGAAAGCTCTTTTAAAGCGTTCTGAGTAATTTCTTCAATAGCCTTTTTAATTATGGGCAAGGCTTTTTTGGCTTTATTTGTAGGAGTAAGTCTGTATTTTCTTTTGTCAGAGGAATCTTTTATACGTTTAACATATCCTTTATTTGAAAGATAATCAATAATTCTGACAACGCTCACTTTATCGCTTTCAAGCAAATCGGCGAGTTCTTGTTGAGTAATCTTTCCATTACCCTCCTCAATTAATATTAAAGCGTAATAGTTTCTTTCAATGTCCAAATTGTGGAGTCTAACATTTAATGCATTTAGTAAAGTCCTACCTATACTTGAAAATAGCCTTCCTAAAGGTTGTTTAGTATATTTATCCGGTATTTTTTTCATATTTTAAAAAAGCAAAGATAATGAATTTTGTATATAGTTTACATTGTAAACTTTATATTATTTTATTCCGATATGGTAATAATATAATTAAAGGGGACTTCAAAAAATTGCTTATTGAACAGGAAAATTGGTATAAGGTATAAAGGTATAAGGTTTGTGAGCCGGCTTATACCCTATACCTTTTTAAAATTTTGTCTGGCTCAAAAAA
>MENF01000077.1:1399-7846 GCA_001769035.1 Bacteroidetes bacterium GWA2_32_17 | reverse complement strand
CGCTTCTGCCTTTAAATTTTACCTGTAACCATGCCGTATCATTTTTACAGGCAGTATCGGGGGCTTGCAGTATTTGGCAAACTAAAGCAGTATCATTACAACTATTAAAGCCATCGCAACCGAGACTATCTGTTTTTACAAGCCACGCTTGTTGTGGAGGTGAAAGTGTGTTATCATTAACATAACCACCAATTACATAACCACCATCACTAGTATTTGAAATAACTGTTGAATACTCATATGGGCACTCATTAATAGTATGTTTATATTTTCTACAAAACTCTATTTTAAAATCTTTGTTTAAATGAATAATAGTGTTTCTTTTCAAAAGAACCTCATAAGTACTTGTATTTATTACTCCATAATTACCAAGAATAGTGAATGATGAATCTGGACGAATTATAGTTTGAGTAAGCCCATATTGTGATAAAGTATCACCATTAAGAGTGATTTCTCCTAAAAAAAAATCTTTTTCAATAGATAGATTTTCATTTAATAATATCAACCATGGTTTTGACTCACGTATGCCACTTGAATGTCTTTGAAAACCATAATCTTTTCCTGTCAGAATTCTATTTCCTGATATAGGAATTGCATAGGTAAAATCTGCATCTAATATAATCGGATTACCATAATTCTGGCTTGCAATTTCATTCCCCTGTAAATCTGTTTTTACTACCCAGCCATCTAATCTGTCGCTACCAACTATTCCTCCTGGTGCATAACTATAAGTTCCGCCAAATAAATAATAATTATTACCCATTTGAAGACCTGAATTTAACCAGTCAGAATCTGTTAATGGTCCATATAATTTGTGATTAAGAAGTGTTCCGTTAGTATCTGTTTTCAGAATCATTCCATTACTGTAATTATTCGAAAAAACATTTCCTGAACTGTCTTTTGAGCTACTACCAATTATTAAATATTTTCCTGAAGAGTTTTCAAAAGAATAAAAGAACATTGGTGATGTAACAGTACTGGAATCAGTAATATAAATTCTTGTATAAATAGTATCAAATAGATTATTGAACTTAATTAAATATAACTTTTCTATTGTTCCTCCATATTGTACTGTACTTGTAGTTATATACTCTCCGTTTTGTGTTTTATAAAGATTATTCATGTATGCAGGACCAATATTATATTGCTTCTTCCATTTGAGATTTGCATTTGAATCTAATAAAAAAATAGATACTCCGGGGGCTGCTGAACATAAATACCCTGTATCGGTAGGTATAATTATTACAGGCAGGTAATATGAGCCGTCTATTAAAAAGGTTTTATTTAAATATGGCTGTTGGGCAAATAAAGAATTGCCCAACAGTAATAAAATTAATATAATTACAAATTTATTCATTTGTATTATTCTACTACAAGTAGTTTTACACAAATAGTTTCTGAACCGTTTTGTAAAGACAAATAATATTTACCTTTGGCGTAGTGCGAAACATCAACCGAAATAAAATTAGAAACATTCGCAATATTAAACAATTTAACCACCTGCCCGTTATCATTATGTATTTTAACCGTACAGCCGTTTTCGATATATACTTTTGAAATTGTAATTTTAATTAAAGTGCTTGCCGGGTTTGGAGCAACATCTAACCCGCAGGGAATTTCTTCATTTTCTATAGGAGCAGCAGTACGCATAGAACGTGCTTGTGTTAAATCTTTTACCCAGATACTGCGGGGATAAATGGTATCGTAAGCAATTTCGAGGAACGACATGGCATCAGCCTGGAAAAAGTTAGAAGTGTCGTTTGCAATACCTGTTAACCATGTTTCGTTTTGTAAAATAAGTATGTTTTTTAAGCTGTCGGGGGTTTGATTTACCTGCACTGCAAGATTTTGCATCTGAATAAAATCATTTGTTTCCGGAATACTTATTTCACTGGTTCCATCGTTCATTGCTGATATTTCGTTTAAATTGGTTTGAGCATCGGTATAACGTATTTTTTCTACAAAAACAGGAGCAGTAATAATTCTTTCGTTAAAATTACCATTTTGCAATACATAAGTAAGCAAGGTATCAGTTTTTTCGGGAATGCTATCGGAAAGGGCAGAAATAACAAGGTCGCCAAATACATCGTTAATTCCGAAATCACGATTTGCAATTTCGTTTTCGAGATTGGTTCTTGCATTATTGTTATTCGTTTGTGCTGCCCACATCTGATTTTTGAAGTTCTGGTTTACGTTCATAATATCAATATACGGACGTACCCGTAAAGGTAAAGGTGAATTTGCAAGCACTACTGCCTTTTTAAACGGCGGCTTGTTAATAGGATGAGTCATAAAATTTATTAAAACAGTATCAGATAGATAGGGCGAAGCATTCATTAGTTTATTATATGCAAAGTTAAAATTATTGGGTTGAAGATTTTGAATCAAAGATAATAAATAATCGGTATTACCATTATCAACTATGGCATTATAATAATTCTGCCTGTATGTTAAGGCATCTTTTAAACTGTCAATCTTTGTTAACTCCTTACCAACTGCTTTTCCGCCATTGATTTGTGATTGACAATAAGTAGCACCAAACCATGGATGAGCAAAATCGGAAATAGGTGTAACATTATACGCTGAATTTACAGGGTTAATTTTAGTAAAATCTGAATTGTCTCCGTAATAGTAATCGTAATGATACGTTAAAAACGTACCTGCAACATTAAATTTAAGTGCATCGGTTGTAGTGTTGCCATGAGTATTTACAAAACGATTATGAGAATTAAATGGTGGGTCTTGTGGAAAATCAACTGCATGTTGAGCATGGTCTTGTATATTAAAAATTTTCCCGTCGAACAGGCAAATATCATAAAAATTTGATAGGGTTGTTTTACCAAAATCGTTACATGTAAGTTTAAGTCCGTTATCTATATTAGCTACAAAAGCATAATATAAATTGTCGAATTTGTTTAAATAAACTTTTTTACCTGTAATGGTATTGTTAATCATAGTAAGACCTATTGCGCCGTCTTTAAAAGTATTTTCTTCAACTTCATAAGAGGGGCAATTTTTAACACATAATCCTGTAGGTATTGTTTGTCCTGGTGTGCCAAATATGCTACCACCAACAATAAATTTATTTTTGTAAATTTGCGAACCTGTAGATGATGAGCTTTCAACCCATATACCACGATTATTGTTACCGAAATTACAATTATAAATTTTTGTTAAAGAATTAGTTAAAACACCATACCATAAATTTTTAAAATTACATAGAGTTGCATCTAATTGTGTATTACTTAACCATATACCTTTTCCGCGATTTATAACATTAACATTATCGCCAGTGTAAGGTACAGTATTGCCAAATGTGTTATTTGACATTTTTATTCTTGTTGTATTAGCAGCATAAATGTGGGCAGAAGGAAATAAATTAGGGGAGTATAAATGAGATAAAGTTGTATAAAAATAACTTTGGGTAATTTCTGGTGTTAGTGTTAGTTTTATTGCATTAAAATATATATCTTGCCAGTTGTTATAAAAATAACCTTTATAACTTTTAACATAAACGTATTTAAAGGCATAAATCCCACAAATTGCATTTTCGATTGTACCTCCATTACTAATTAATATATTTATTGGCTTAGCAGAATTATTGCTATTAGCTACAATTCCAGTCCACATTTTAGAACAATGTGATGTAAGTTTTGCATAGTTCGTTACAACTATAGAACTTCCGGGATTCATATAAATTCTCTTATTTGGAAGGAACTTAAGAGCTGTGTTAGAACCAGTAACAGTTAATGTTTTACCATCAAGTACAGTAATGTTTCCTGGTAAACTGTAAGGCAATCCGGTTGAAATTGTAGTATTATTTGAAACAGTGATATTTCCGTTTATATCCCACGTTAAAGTTGGAGGAGCAGTAAAAATTGGCGGAATTGGAACTGTATATGTTGCAGTAATCGAACATCCTGGTGCACTGGTAACAATTACAGTGTATTCACCATAGCAAACATTTGTAAGGTTTTGTGTATGTATGCCAGGTATAACAGCTATATCACCCCAGGTGTATAAATATGTTCCAGCAGGATTTAAAATTATTGTACCGTCACAAGGTGTAGAACATTCGTTAGGAGGAGTAATTGTTGAAGTAAATGATGGTAGTGGATTATCTGTAATTAAAACCTGATCAGTAGCTGTACAACCGTTGGCATCAGTAACAGTAACCGTATAATTTCCGGCACAAAGTGAAGTGGCTGTAGGTCCGGAGTATCCGTTACTCCACAAATAGTTGTCAGGTAATATTCCACCCGAAGAAACCGACGCTTGTCCGTTGCAAGAGGAGTTACAATCTGGAATTACATTACTAATATTTACACTAAAATGGACATCTTGAATCGTAAACTCATCTATAATTGTACAAGATCCCAATTGTGATGTACACGATACATTACCAGGACTATATACTGTAATACACTCTGTTGTTTCACCTGTGGACCATAAAAACGAAGTACCACTATAAGTAGAAGCACAAATTTGTATAGGGCTGTGGCAGATATCAACAGTATGGGTGTTTATTTGGTTATTAATAATAACTTCAACATTTACATCTTCATTAATATGATTGCCTGAATTATAATCGATATCTAAATTATAAACGGTTGTAATACCAGGGTTTGCAAATGGATTTGCAATAGTTGAAGAACTTAACCCTGCTGTTGGGGTCCATGTATAATTTGCATTTAATCCAGAGCCACTAAAAACACTTAAACAGCTTGGAACTAACTGGACAGGTGGTCCACTTTGACAAACCTGATAATCATCGTATTTAAATGGTACTATTTCAACATTTTTAATAAAAACATGAGCATACGAACATACGTGAAGTCCGGAACTCCATATAGTTTGTCCGTTTAGTATAATTAAATCTTTTGAGTTTCCAGTAATTTTAAATAGTCTTTCGTAATGGCTCCATGTATCATTATTTAGAATATGAATAGTACTCATTGATAATAATTGAATTCCAATGCCAAAAGTAGCATTATCTCCAGTCCAAGCCTTCAATTGATAACCCCACACAGTTGTTGTAGGACTATAAAGTTTTGCATCAAACCTAAGCATATAAATAATATCAGGTTGTATATCTGTACAAGCATAAGAGGTTCCATTGTCCCATGGGCAATCTCCTGTTGGGCTTTCCAATACCATTACTGGTGTTCCGGAATCCATAAAAATATTTACTCCTTCATCATTTGGAGAAGTTTGACTGTAACCATACCAACCGGGAACTTCTCCATTATAGAATGCATTCATATCCCAATCACTCACAGGAGTATAAGTTCCAGTATATCCATTATTATAAATTTTATTACATTGAGTAAACGAAGACGTTGAACAATCTAATGGTGATGACCGGATTAGTTGTACTTTTATACTAATACCAGTAGTATTTGTTGAAATTTTAATGTAGTAATCTTGTCCAGTTTGAAATAAATCATATGATAACATACTATCATTTTCTTGTTTAATAATATTCAGGTTATTGCAATTACCACTATAAAGTGTTAATTCTACAGGTTCTGAATAACAATATAAAACAAAATTTGCCTTATTTGCAGTAGCGGTAAACTTTATCCATTTTTCATAGCCTGTCATGTCTAGTGTAATACCTTCAGATTTATCTTGATGAATAACAATAATTGAAGAATCACAGGTATTTCCAGTATTTATTGGTTTTTGATAAGCAGTACTTAAACCAGAAGTATTATTATTCCCATCCGTCCCCGTTGCAATAACATTTGGATAAGTTGTTGTTGCCTGTGCAGTCCAACTCCCTGTAGGGTCAGCAACAGTGGTTGTTAAATACTCATTCGCATTCTCATTTCCTGTACTGCCAAATATTTCAATAATATCGTTTGGGGCAGAGGTTCCTGAAACAGTATCAGCAGTTGCAGAAGTAATTACAGGGGCTGTTTTTCCCTCATTGCCCCACCATGTAGGACCTCCATATATCATTAACTGTATTCCTATAGGATTATTATATATTCTATTTCTGCTTATTCTGTTATGTTTACCGTTGGTAATTGAAATTCCTGCCCAACCTCCTCCCGAGCCACTATTTGCTACTATATTAGGTTCATTAACACCGCTGCCACCTATAATACAGTTATCAGCCGGCAGCCATTGGTTTTGTAAATATATTGCTTCGGCGTTAGAGCCATAATTTTCTGTTCCGGTTATATCTGTACCAAAAACATTACCTTGTATTATACAGTTCGGGGCAGCAATATATACTCCCATAGCCCGGTAATACGCCGGGTCGTAGCCACCTACATTTTGAAATACATTATTTATTATTTTTGAATCAGAACCCCATATATTTATACCGGTACTTAAATAGAAATTTCTTATTAGTAACCCTTTTATTACATATCCCTCTGAAGAACCACTTGTATTGAAACAATAACTATTATATGGAACATTAGTTCCGTCAATAAT
>MENF01000077.1:0-1384 GCA_001769035.1 Bacteroidetes bacterium GWA2_32_17 | reverse complement strand
TCCTAACCCCGGTATATTAATTACAATAACTACTGAATAAGCAGGAGAATCATTTGCTTTGCGTATTGCCCATTGTAATGTACCCAGCATTTCGGGAGCGCAAAGACTGTCCACATAATTATAGCGATATAAAAACTGGTCGGGGTCGGTGGTATTTGTTACCATTATTGTGTCTTGTCCCTTTAAAGAAACATTAAAAACTACTAAAAGAAGCATTAATGCTAATACTTTCTTTTGCATGTATAATTTTTTCATAATAAAAGTTTTTTATATTTATTACTTGTGAAAATACAGTTTATCAGTAATCAGCCCGTTATTATCTTCTACAAATACAGTTAAATAATGAAAACCGGCGTTTTGTACATTACTTAATTTTATAAAGGCAGTAGCAGTATATCCCAAAATTTCCTTTTGCACACCATTAACCTGTAAATAATATGTAGCGCTTTGCTCTATAATATTGCCTGTTACAGATAAAACATCGCCCGCATCCTGCACAGTTCCAAAATAGTAATATGCCTTTGCTGCAATATTTACATTGTTAATTTTAAACAATACAATAAGGTCGGTAGTGTCTGACTGCATGTCGGCACGTATGCCCGGGTTTACTGCTAAATCAATTATTTCAACCTGTGTGGTTTGCGATTTTGTTATTATACTTATTGAAAGTACAATAACACATAAGAATAATTTTTTCATAATTTTTTGGTTTTAGTTTTACAATAGAATATTCAAATGTACAAATCTTTTTTGTATTTTGCAAATAATTTTAATGAAATCGAACTAATATTGATAATTTATAATGAATCTAAATAGTGTTTGTCCATAATGTCCGAATGTTCAAACACTGACTTTATGGACAGACACTAAATAACAATAAAACAATGGTTCCGTTCTCTATCGGATTTGAAAAATGCCCAATTGTGTTAATCATTATTCGTTAATGGTATTACCTCACCACCGTTACGCTTCCCGACTTTTCGTGCATAACTCCTTTAAAATCTCTGAATTTAACGAGCCATGTATAAACCCCAACGGGTGCTATTTTTCCACCTTTTACTTTTCCATCCCAACCTTGTTCCATGTTAGTAGATTTGAAAATAACTTCGCCCCAGCGGTCAAAAACAAAGAGCTCGAAGGTGTTTAAATTTATTCCGTTGCCAAAAACTAAAAATGTTTCGTTTTTACCATCTTTATCGGGACTAAAAGCCGTTGGTGCATAAAAGGTTAACACATCCTGTATTTCTATTATGTCGGTTATTGTATCGCTGCAACCTTGAGCGGTATAAACAATTAATGTAACGTTATAAGTTCCTGTAGGATAGGCAGGATAACGATGTGATGGAGTGTAAATATTTGATGAGTCGCCATCGCCAAAAAACCA
>MENF01000076.1:11479-17267 GCA_001769035.1 Bacteroidetes bacterium GWA2_32_17 | reverse complement strand
CCATGTATTTACTTGTCCGTTAGTATCTGCAACTGCTTGTCCACTGCTAAAATCAATACCTGCATTAGCACCAAAATACCAGTGGTATGTGCGTTTAATGTCGGGGTTTTGAGTGAAACCATTAAACACAATGTAAAAGAATAATATGGTAAAAAGGAATTTCATTTAATGAAATTGTATTGTGTTATTTGGTTGGGGCTAAAGTAATAAATAATATGTTAAAAAACAAATTTATTTTGTTAAATTTTTAATTTTTGTTTAACAAGGCTTTAAACGGGGTTGTTTAAAACTATTTTTTTAATTGTTGGATAAAAACATACAAAATTTGAAAAAAAATAAATAATTGTTACTTTTATATAATTTTTGTAGTCTTGTATTTAATAAAAATTTAAAAATATGAAAAATTTATTCGTTTTACTAATTGTTTCAATTTTTGTAAATCATTTATTTGCTCAAAAAATATCTGATTATAATAAACCTAATTTCGAAAACAAGCATTTCGAAACTCGAAGTGTAAAATCGCAAAATACTTTGCTCGATAATTACGATGTAAAGTTTTATAAAATTGAAGTTGATGTTACAAATACTTCAAAAACAATTAACAATGGAATTGGAACAATGTATGCACAAGTTGTTACAAATCCGTTAAATACATTGGTATTAGAATTAATAAATTCGTTAACAGTTGATTCTGTGTTTGTTAATGGTGTTAATAAAACTTTTACACATGCAAATGATGAAATAACAGTAAATTTATCTCCCGACATTCCGGTTGGCGATTTTATTACAACTAAAGTATATTATCGCGGAACTTCTGCCGGTAGCGGTATTAGCAATGGTAATTCCATTTATTGGGGAAGCCAAATTACATGGACTTTAAGCGAATCGTATCATGCAAAAGATTGGTTTCCTTGTAAACAGGTTTTACCCGATAAAGCTGATTCTGTGCATGTTTTTATTACTTGTCCTAATACCTTAAAAGCAGGCTCAAATGGTCTGCTAACTAATGTTGTAACAGTACCTGGAAATAAATTGAGATACGAATGGAAATCGAATTATCCAATAAATTATTATTTACCAAGTTTTTCTGTTTCCGATTATCAGGAGTATAATATTTATGCTCATCCAGCAGGAATTTCTGATTCAATTTTAATTCAAAATTACATATATCCAAATAGCGGATTTTTACCTTATTATAAAAGTGAAATTGATAATACTCCATCATTTATAGAATTGCTTTCGGAGAAATATAGTATGTATCCATTTAAAAATGAAAAGTATGGACATTGTGTTGCTCCAATTGGAGGTGGAATGGAGCATCAAACAATGACAACTTTATCGAGTTTTAATTTTGAGTTAATTATTCATGAACTTGGGCACATGTGGTTTGGCGATAATGTTACTTGTTCGAACTGGCAGGATATATGGATAAACGAAGGTTTTGCTACATATACACATTATATTGGTTTGCAAAATTTAATGACTCAGGCAGATGCTGATCAAATGATAGTTAATACTCAAGATGATGTAATGGCTTCGCCCAATGGTAGTGTTTATTTGCCTTTATCTGAAATTTTCAATGAGAATAGAATATTTGATTACAGATTAACTTATGAAAAAGGTGCAGCAATAATACATTCCATGCGATTTATTTTAAATAATGATTCGTTGTTTTACAGTGTGTTACAAAATTTTCAGCAAACTTATAAAGATTCTGTTGCAACAGGCGATGATTTTAAAAATATGATTTCGAGTATGTCAGGGATTGATTTTACAGATTATTTTGCTCAATGGTACTATGGCGAAGGTTATCCCACATATAATATTGTTTGGCAACAACAATCTGATACAGTTTCGTTTACAGTAAACCAGCAAACTTCAATGCCAACAATTACCCCATTTTTTAAACTTCCGATTGAAATAAAATTCTATTGGAGTGGGGGAGATACCACATTGCGTTTTGCTCAAGCATATAACCAACAACAATTTTTTGCTTATATACCCCAGATTATTAATAATATGCAAGTTGACCCAAATAACTGGGTAGTTGATGGTATTGCAAATATTGCTATGGGAGTTTCTGTTAACGATATTTTACAGAATGTTACAATTAGTCCAAATCCAGCTAAAGATTTTATTGTTCTTAATGTAAATTTTAATAGTTCCGAAAATAATTTTATAATTTACAATATTGCTGGTAAAACAGTTAAAACATTTAAAATGAATACTGATTTATTAAAAGTTGATATTTCAGATTTGGAAAATGGTATGTATTTTATTAATTGCATAAATAATAATAACATTTTACCTGCAAAGTTTATAGTTAATAAATGAGAATATTATTTATAATTATTATTGTAAGTATTGTTATAGCATTTAATCTGAATGCACAGGATTCTATTTCAAAAAACAAAAAGAATTATATTGATGAAAGGTACATCGAAAAATATAAAAATATTCCGGCAGTATATTTAAGCGAATATAATAAATACAACTACTTTAGCATAGTTGATTTAGATTCGGGACTAACTTTAAAATATAAACCAAATGTTGCGTTAAGCATTGGTCCTGGATTTGGTTATAAATGGTTTGGTATTGATTTATCGTTTTTTTCTGTAGGAAGAAAAAGTGAAAGTATTTATGGGAAAACTCAAAAATTTGATATTCAAACACATTTGTATTTGAAACGATTTATTGCCGATTTTGTATTTCAAAGCTATCAGGGATTTTATCACGATACTCTTAAATTAAAAGATTCCACTCAAATTATTTTGCAGCATACTACAATTCGTCCCGATATACGTATGGCAAGTATTGGCGGTACTATTATGTATTTTACAAATTATAAAAAATTTTCATTCAAATCAACATTTTCGCAAACCGAATTTCAAAAGAAAAGCGCCGGCACATGGGCATTTGGTTTAAACTTTCATTATTTTGGCATTACCGGTGATTCAAGTTTAATTAATCAGTCTTATAAGGCATATTTCGATTCCTCAACATACTACAAAAGTATTTATACAAGTAATTGGGGTATTATTGGTGGTTATTTTCATACATTTACATTGCACAGATGGTTTACTACTCTTTCGCTCCTTGTTGGATTTAATGGCAAAAAAGAACTTTTTACACTTGAAGATGATATAGTACAGCGTGATACAATTAATCTTTCAACTAAATTAGAACTTCGGTTAGGGTTGGGTTATAATGCAAACAGGGTTTATTTTGGAATTAATTTCGTTGGCGATTCTTTCATTTATAGCAAATCTACTCAGGAATATGGAACAGTACGCCTTTATTTAGGATACAGATTTTCACCAAAACTTATAAAAAATGAAACATCCAAGATTAATTTTTAAACACAAAAGGGAATGATTATAAATTAAAAGTTTCAAGTTTCGGGTTTTAAGTTTTGGGTTTTAACAACTCTAAACTAAAAACTCCAAACCATAAACCAATAAATAATGAACATTAAACTTTTTGAACTTTTTTGAACTTTTTGAACTTTTTGAACATAGAACGATGAAACAATATTTTATTTGTACATTCGTATAATTCGTATTTCGTAAAGAACAATAAACATAGAACAATAAACTAAAAAATATAAACACATGAAAAAATTAAGTAGTTTGTTATTAATTTTACTGCCAATTTTATGCTGGTCGCAATTTGTTAATTACGAAACAAATAAATTATCTGCTGAAAAGCAATTTAAACCTGTTCTAAAATCTTTATCGGTTCTTCAAAATAAATTTGACCAGAAGTTTGTACATATTGCTCTTGCAGTAAATGATACAAATACTTATGTTTCAGGTTCTGTAAAATATAAATTGCTTACTAAAAGTAATTTAGATACGGTTTATTTTGAGTTTACAACAAATGTAACAATAGATAGCACTCAAATTAATGAGCAAAATTCTGCATATTATTATTCAAGCGATTCGCTTTTAGTTTTTCCAAATGTTACAATTGAGCAGGGAAATGAATTTTGGGTACAAATATGGTATCATGGAAATCCAAACCCTACGGGTTTTATGAGGGGAATAAATAACACAACCAATACGGTGTATAATCAAATAGTTACATGGACTTTATCGGAGTCTTTTCATTTAAAAGATTGGTTGCCTTGCAAACAGGATTTAACCGACAGATTAGATTCGGCATGGCTCTTTATTACAGTAGATTCATCACTAAAAGTTGGTTCAAATGGTCTGTTATCACAAATAACTCAATTAGGAAATGGAAAAGTTCGTTACGAGTGGAAAGAGCATCATCCAATTGTTTATTATTTGCTTTCGTTTGCAGCAAGTAAATATGTTGAGCATAATGTTTATGCACATCCATCTAATTATAGTGACAGTATTCTAATTCAAAATTATTTATTTAACAACCCACAATTTTTAATTGATAACACTTGGAACATTTCTCAAATGGCTCCGATATTTGAGCTTTATTGCGCTAAATTTGGAATGTATCCGTGGGCAGATGAGAAATTTGGACACGCTTTGTGTCCTGTTGGAGGTGGAATGGAGCATCAAACTATGACTTCGCTTGGTTATTTGGATACATGGCTTGTTGCTCACGAACTTTCGCACCAATGGTATGGCGACCATATTACTTGTGCAAGCTGGCAGGATATTTGGATTAACGAGGGTTTTGCTTCCTATGGCGAATATTTATATGCACAAGAACTTGTTAGTCAGGCAACTGCCGATGCAAATATGGCATATTGCCATAAAAGAGCAAAATTAGAACCTAATAAAAGTGTTTATGTGCCATTTGCCGATTCTTGGGACGAAAACAGAATTTTTAATGGAAATTTAAGCTATAAGAAAGGTTCTGCTATAATTCATACGCTTAGGTATTTGAGTAATAATGATTCATTATTCTTTGTTGCGTTAAAGCAAATGCAAACGCAGTATGCTGATAGTGTTATTACCGGCGAAGATGTTAAAAATATTTTTGAAAGTGTGAACGGAAAAAGTTTTGATGATTTCTTTAATCAGTATTATTATGGTGAGGGATATCCTTTTTATATATTAATTTGGCAACAGGATTCTACAACTAATGGTTACGATAATTTAAAAATACAATTGGTACAATGGGGAAGTTCTGCAAATAATCAGTTATTTACAACTCCTTTAGAAGTAAAAGTTTCTTTTACCGAAAATCCCGACTCTGTAATTAAAATTCAACCATCTCAAAGCGTTCAAAATTTTCAGATTGATGTAAATAAAAATAAAGTTTCGGGATTAACTTTCGACCCACAAAACTGGGTATTGGATAGTTTGTTATATATTTATCATATTTCACAAGAAGTTGCTCAAATTGAACTTGATGATTTCTTTATTTCTTTAGGACCAAATCCAGCAAGTGATAATCTTCACTTTAAATATTCAGGACCAGATAATTTTGAAGGTAGTATAAAGTTATATGATTTAACCGGTAAAGAATTAATATGTTATAATATTAAATCTAATCAAGAAAACATTCCATTAATTGATTTAAAAACTGGAATATATTTGGCTGAAATAAAGGGCAATCACATACATTTAGCTCGAAAATTGATAATCATTAAATAAAGAAATAGCCATAGACTTGTGGTGAGCAAATCCGAACCATTGCACTGGTTATTGCAGATAAAAGAGAAATAGAATTTACGAAAATTCGTGTAATCTGTGTCAAAAAATATTAAAATTTATTCTTTAAGTGTCTGTCTATAAACTCTGTGTCTGATTCATAATGTTCGAGTTCAAGGCATTCGAAGTATTAAAAATCAGGAGTTTAC
>MENF01000076.1:0-11453 GCA_001769035.1 Bacteroidetes bacterium GWA2_32_17 | reverse complement strand
TATAATGTTCGAGTTTGAGGCATGCGAAGTTTTGAAAACCAAGGAGTTTACTTATGTAAATGACTGTTTTCAAAACAAGTATAACGAAAAAATCGGACATTATAAAAAGACACTATTTAGATTTTTGAGCATCAACAACAGCAATAGTAACCATATCAACAATTTCGCGAACAGAACTTGCTAATTGAAGTACATGAACTGATTTTTTTAATCCCATTAAAATTGGTCCAATTGCTTCGGTATTACCCATTTCTTGTAATAATTTGTATGCAATATTTCCCGATGATAAATTAGGGAATATTAATGTGTTAACGTTTTCTTTTCCTAATTTAGAAAATGGGAAAAGTTCATTTCGTATATCATTATTAAGAGCAAAATTTGCTTGAAACTCGCCATCAACAATAATATCGGGATGTTGTTCGTGTAATATTGCAACAGCATCGCGAACCTTTTTGGTTTCTTCGTTGTCTGTTGAACCAAAATTTGAATATGAAAGCATTGCAATACGTGGTGTAATGTTAAATTGTTTAACTGTATTAGCTGTTAAGAGAGTAATATCAACCAAATCTTGAACCGATGGATTAATATTTACTGTTGTATCGGCAAAGAAATAAGGTCCTTTTTTTGTCATCATTATATACATACCTGCAACAAGTCGAACCCCATCTTGTTTACCAATAATTTCGAGTGCCGGAAGAATTGTTGCAGGGTACTTTCTGGTTAAGCCGGAAATAAATACATCTGCAAGGTTTTTTTCTACCATCATCACACCAAAATAATTATGCTGGCGCATTAATGATTGAGCTTCGAGAAGTGTACATCCTTTTCTTTTTCTATTGTCAAAATAAGCATTTGCAAATTCATTACGGTGAGCTTCTTCATCTTTTGATTTGGTTTCAATTATTTGTACTTTTTCGAGACCAAGGTTATTTTCTTCAATTATTTTTAAAATAATTTCTTTTTCGCCTAACAAAATTGGAATAGCAATTCCTTCGTCGTGAACTTCCTGAGCTGCTTTTAAAATCTTATAGTTTTCGGCATCGGCAAAAACAACTCTTTTGGGGTTTTGTTTTGCTTTTTGAGATACTTTATGTATAAGCTCATTATCTAATCCCATTCGTTTTTTTAATTGTTCTTTGTAAGTTTCCCAGTCGGTAATAGGATGAAGTGCAACGCCAGAATCCATTGCTGCTTTTGCAACTGCTGGTGCTACATGATAAATTAATCTTGAATCTAATGGCTTTGGGATAATATAATCTTTTCCGAAAACAAAATTTGAAGTTTCGTAAGCAAGCGAAACAGATTCGGGAACGGGTTCTTTTGCAAGTGCTGCCAATGATTTTACAGCAGCTAATTTCATCTCTTCGTTAATGCAGGTTGCTCTAACATCTAAAGCACCTCTGAAAATAAATGGAAATCCTAATACATTATTTACTTGATTTGGATTATCAGAACGACCAGTTGCCATTATAATATCTTTGCGGGCATCTTTTGCATCATTGTATGAAATTTCTGAAACAGGATTAGCCATAGCAAAAACTATAGGATTTTTTGCCATAGATTTAACCATATCTTTTGAAACAATATTACCTTTTGATAAGCCAACAAAAACATCGGAATCTTTCATTGCTTCAACAAGATTATTAATATTACGTTTGGTTGCAAATAATTTCTTTTCAGGACTAAGGTCTGGTCTGTCTGCTCTGATTACACCTTTGCTATCAAGCATAACAATGTTCTCATATTTTGCACCTAATGCAACATAAAGCTTTGTACATGAGATAGCTGCAGCACCAGCACCGTTAATAACAATTTTTACATCGCTTAATTTTTTTTTTGATAGTTCTACCGCATTTAAAAGTGCTGCCGAAGAAATAATTGCAGTACCATGTTGGTCATCGTGCATCACAGGAATATGAAGATCTTCTTTTAATCGTCTTTCAATTTCAAAACATTCAGGCGATTTAATATCTTCTAAATTTATTCCACCAAAAGTTGGAGATATAGCTTTAACAGTTGCAACAAATTTATCAATGTCGGTTTCATTTACTTCAATATCAAAAACATCTATGTCGGCGAATATTTTAAATAGGAGACCTTTACCTTCCATAACAGGTTTTCCGGCTTCGGGACCTATATTTCCTAAACCAAGAACGGCTGTACCATTAGATATTACTGCAACTAAATTTCCTTTAGCTGTATATTTGTAAACATCTTCAATGTTTTCAGCAATTTTTAGGCAAGGCTCAGCCACTCCCGGAGTGTATGCCATAGATAAATCGCGTTGAGAACTTTTTGGTTTTGTAGGTATTACTTCAATTTTACCTGGTCGTCCTTTTGAATGATAATCAAGGGCATCGTTAATGATATTTTCCATAATTTTTATTTTAAATTAATTACCACAAAGTTGAAATTTATAATTGGTAAATTCAAAATTTTATAAAAATATTATAATGTTCTTGAACATTTCTTTTGTAATTGTCATATTTACAGCGATTTTTAAATATATTTTTTTAAAGAATATTTTTCAAATTGTTATTTTCATATTAATAAAACCTAAATAATAAATAATCGTATAAAAAAATGTAATTAAAGTATTTTTTTATGAAACGAATTATATTATGATTAAAATTTATCGCTCCAAATTGTTTTTTGTTGCTGTTTTTTTTGGTTTATATAGCACAGTATTTGGACAAACAACATCAATTACAATTAATGCGTCAGGAAACTGGACTTGTCCTCCCGGCGTTACTTCTGCAACTATTCAATGCTGGGGTAGTGGTGGTGCAGGAGGTGGAGTAAATAACCCCGGAGCACAAATAGCTGCAGGTGGTGGTGGTTCTGGTGGAGCATATACAAGTGCAACAATAGCTGTTACCCCATTAACAGTATATCCTGTTACTGTTGGTACTGGTGGAATTGGTGGTACCGGTAATGGTGGAAATGGTAATGTTACGTGGTTTAATTCGGATTTAACGCTTTTGGCAGTTGGTGGCGGAGGTGGTTCCGGTGCGACAACAACAACTCCCGGTGCAGGCGCACTTGCAGTTACTTCAGGAAATGTGGGCGGAACAGTAAACTGGTATGGAGGTGCTGGAGGAACAGGAACACCTAATCCTAATCCAACAATTAGCGGAGCAGGAGGTGGAAGTGCAAATATATCTGCTGATGGAACTGCTGGTGTGGCAGGAGTTCCAGGTACAGGTACTGCTACAGGTGGTGCAGGTGTTACAGTAGCAAGTGCAAATGGAAATGCTGGCGGAGCGCCGGGGGCAGGAGGAAGCGGTGCGAGGCGTACAACAGCTGGAACCAGGAACGGAGGAACCGGTGGTGCAGGATTAATAAGAATTACTTATGCTACTCCTCCAAATATTACTCCGTTTGCTGATTTATCTTTTTGCGGAAGCACTTATCCTACACCCTATCAAATTGTAAGTTTCTCTCTTAAAGAACGACTTGCTGATGATTTTAATTTAAGTCAGGCTAATCGTACAATAATTTTAACTCTACCTGTTGGATTCGAGTTTAATCCGGTAGCAGCTCACACTGTTACAAGTAATGTAGGCGATATTACGGCTCTTGCTTTAACTTCTGTTACGGCAACTGCAATAACAATTACCCTATCTACTGATGCTACACCAACAATATTCGATTCTATTAATTTTAACAATTTTCAAATTAGAGCTATTAGTATAGGAAGTGGTAATTTATTACGGCTTTCATCAAATCCTGGCACTTTTCTAATTAACTTAACAACTCAAAACCCATTGTCTTCCGAATCTTTTGGATTTATGTTTTCGAACCTGAATACTGTTTATGATGGTAGTGAAGTAATACAATATACAACTGACGATATAAATAAAAATTGTGAATCAAGTAGTAATGCTGTGATATTAAGAATTAAGGTTAGTGTTACCGGGGGATGTCCACCTTCTTTAATTACTCAATTTAATTTTAAAACTAATGGCGATGCAGGGTATTCTCAAAATCCCTTAACCAATATCACTTCTGCAAAAGTATATTACAACAGCTCTTTAGAAGGTGCACCCGTTATAACATCGAACACACCAATATTTGGTACATTTAATAATCCAAATGGTGCATTTACAATAAATGGTTCACAAAAATTAGATATGGGAACCGGTGACTATTATTTCTTTTTAGTTTATGATGTTCCTTTAACTTCAATTGTAGGTGATGGTTTGGATTGCTCTTTAGATTCCTTTGTTATGGATGGAACTAATATTTCTAACATGTTAACGCCTAATCCTACAGGTTTTAGAACAATTATTGATGCAGTATGTTACACACCTGACGAACCAAATCCTCCATCAAACCTCGAACTAATACCTTTAGGTTCTTATGTAATTCCAATGGATAATACAAATCAGGCATTAGTTTTACCGTTTAATTTAAAAGCTTATGGTTTAGTACATAGCTTATTAATGAATGATATTCCTGTTAAATGGGTGATACTTTCCGGTAAATTAAAAGATGCTGTTGATTTTACAGCTGATGCTTCAAGAGTTTATCCAACTGTAATAGCATCTGCTCCTTTAACTTGCAAGGCAAGCGCATTTATTATTGATAGTGTCTGGATTAACAACCCATTTTATGGTACTGGTAAATCTGCTACTCAGGTAATAACTGATTATTACGCTTTAGGCGCAGAATATAATCAAGTAACTGTTTATAAACTAACAAATAATGAGAACTTAAATGTCAGATATACATTGCATCAACGTCCAAAAATTGCTGTTTTTAGTAATGGTGGAAATCAGGCAATACACCAGACTATGTTGAATAATGCAGGTCTTACAAATAACGTTAATTACTTTATTCAAAATGCTGGAAATTTTTTAGGTCTTGCAGAGTGTTATACTTTTTGTTCAGAAGCACATTGGGATTTTGATACAAATCCTGATGTTAATCCTGTTCAAAATGTAATAAAATTTGTTAATGAAGGTGGAAACTTTTTAGCACAATGTGCAGGTATTGATTTATATGAAGACCATCAACCCGGAGGTGGTCATTTTCATACAACTGCTGGTATAAATTATTCAAATGTTGCAACTACTAATACATTTTCAAATCATGATATGGCATTTAATCAATATGAGGACGTGGTTACAACTGATATGGGAAGCACAATAAGATTGTTTTGGCCTGGGATTTCTTCCGTTTTTTTATCTAAAATGTATCCCTGTATTAGCGCACCTTTACCTACTTTAAATATGGTTGCAACAGCTGCACATATATCTGCAAATGACTCAATTGGAGGAAATGTTTTTTATTTAGGCGGACATAATTATTCTAATGATATTTTAATTCAACATGTAAATGGCGTTAGAATGTATATGAATGCAACATTAGTCCCATCTGCCCGCCCTACTGCATTTACACTTGATGCTGGTAAAGATACAACGATTTGTCTTGGGCAAAGTACTACTTTAGGTGGAAGTCCAACTGGTGGCTCTGCTTCCACAAATTATATTTGGACACCTACAACCGGATTAGATAACCCAAATTCAGCAAATCCTGTTGCGACTCCATTAGCAACAACCACTTATACAGTTATTGCAAATGATAACGGTTGCCCTGGCGGACCTTCATCTGTTACTGTAACAATTAACCCATTACCAGCTGCACCTACTGCTGGTAGTGATAGCCCTGTATGTGAAGGGGTAACATTAAATTTAACAGCAAGTTTCATAGCAGGTGCAACATATTCGTGGACTGGTCCTAACGGTTTTACTTCTTTAGTTCAAAACCCATCGGTTGCAAATATCACTCTTGCAGGTGCAGGAGTTTATTCTGTTTCGGCAACTGTAGATGGTTGTACAGGACCTGCAGGGACAACAACCGTTACAGTAAATCCAATTCCTTCAGCACCAATAGCTGGCAATAATGGACCCTTATGTGAAGCTACAACATTAAATCTTACAGCAAGTTTCATTGCAGGAGCAACATATAACTGGACAGGACCAAACGGTTTTTCTTCTTCATTACAAAATCCTTCTGTCCCTGGTATCACACTTGCAGATGCAGGAGATTATTCTGTTACAGCAACAGTGGACGGCTGCACAGGTACGGCAGGAACAACAACAGTTGTCGTGAATCCTATACCGGCAGCTCCGATTGCAGGAAACAACGGTCCTTTGTGTGAAGGTGCAACATTAAATTTAACCGCAAGTAACATTGCAGGTGCAACTTATTCATGGACAGGTCCTAACGGGTTTACATCTTCATTGCAAAATCCTGCTATTGTAATTGTAACACTTGCAGATGCAGGTAATTATTCAGTAACAGCAACTGTTGATGGTTGCACAAGTATTGCAGGAACTACAATAGTGGTCGTAAATCCTATACCTGCTGCTCCTATAGTTGGTAATAATGGACCTTTATGCGAAGGCCAAACATTAAATCTTACTGCGAGCGATGTTATAGGTGCGACATATAGCTGGACAGGTCCCAACGGGTTTTCTTCTTCGTTACAAAACCCTTCTATTCCTAATGTTACACTCGCAGAGTTAGGAGATTATTTGGTAACTGTAACTGTTAATGGATGTACAAGTATGTAGTGTCTGTCTATAAAGTCAGTGTTTGATTCAGAATGTTCGAGTTCAAGGCTTTCGAAGTATTAAAAAATCAGGAGTTTACTGATGTAAATGACTGTTTTTTAATACGAGAATAACGCAGAACTTAGCGAAGCGATCTCACGAATACCTTAAAAATATAAAAAAGGTATGAGTAAATCGGACATTATGGACAAACACTATGTAGTAGGAAAATAAAATATAGTAGTTATTTTGAAATTTAATTTGTATTTTTGTAAAATAACAATGAATTGATTTTTTTTAAATAAGTATCATTAAAATATTCAGATTATGAAATCTTTTATTATTAAGCAAAAATTTTTTATAACATGTTTGATAGCTTTTTTCTGTTTATCGAACAGTTATTTAAAAGCTCAAACCTGCACCTGCGGTGCTACAGTTCCTTCTTATACTGTTGATCTTTCCGCTAACCCGGATACTACATGGACTGCTTCAGGTATTCGGGACGGGCAGTGCTGCGCTGTAATAGCCCCGAACCTTTGTGTAAAATTTCTTGTTACTGTAAATGCACAAAGTTCCCAGGTAGGATTTACCTCCAATGTCACCGGGGCTTCATTTTATCAGGTTGATTGCGGACCCGAAACACCAATAGGAACTCCTTTGTGCCTTTCAGGTGTAACATCTTTCTGTATTACTTTTTGTAAACCCGGAGGTAATTCTAATACCTATACTATATCCGCCACTAAAGGATATTCTGCAAGTCCTGATACAACTGTCCGGATAGGATGCGTTGACACACTTTCCGTATCAGGTTTAACAAATGTTACTTGGACCTCTGTTTATCCAGGTGCACAGGGTGATTATAATTCTTATTTGAGTTGTATTTCAGGATGTAACTCTACTTACATTACACCTCAGGCAGGCGCCCCATCTTATATTGATTATCAGGTTTGTGGAACAGTAACGGGCTGTGCATCAGGAACTTATTGCGATACAATAAGAGTGTATGTCGCGCCGGGTATGACTGTTTCCATTACTCCTCCAATCCCTAGTGTCTGTTCCTCCGGCTCCGGCACAACCGTTATATTAACTGCAAATCCTGTAGGCGGGGCACCTCCTTATTCTTATTCATGGAGTACAACCGAAACCACTCAATCTATAACTGTTGGTGCAGGAACTTATACAGTTTCTGTATCAGACATTTCATCTTGTCCTCCTGTTACATCAACTGTTACCGTTACATCAGTTACTACTCCATCGGCTCCCGCAGCAGGAAATAACGGGCCATTATGCGAGGGACAAACTTTAAATCTTACTGCCAGCGATGAACCAGGAGCGATATACGAATGGGCAGGTCCTAACTTATTTTCTTCTTCGCTGCAAAATCCTTCCATAGCAGGTGTTACTACTGTAAATGCCGGGGACTATTCAGTAAATGCAACAGTTAGCGATTGCAAAAGTGCCGATGGAACAACTACCGTTGTTATTAATGCAATACCAACTGCTGATGCTGGAATTGACCAAACCGTATGTGCAAATAATTCTGTAGTTACACTTGTTGGAACTGTTACCAATGCTACAGGCTCTACTTGGTCGAGTGACGGAACTGGAATATTTGCTGACCCAAATTCATTAAATACAACATATACTCCCAGTGCAGCAGATATTTCCGCAGGGACAGTTAACATAACATTGACCTCTAACGGCAGCGGAGCATGTGCTGATGCTACAGATCAGATGATAATAACCATTACACCTGCGCCGACTGCCGATGCAGGCTCCGACCAGACAGTTTGTTCCAATGTTTCTATAAACGGTACCGTGACCATTGCAACAGGAGGAACATGGACAACCAGCGGTACAGGCACTTTCGATGATGCCAATGCTTTATCAACTGTATATTACCCTTCAGCAGCAGACCAGACAGCAGGCTCAGTAACATTAACTTTAACTACTACCGGTAACGGAGATTGTAATGCAGTATCTGATAACATACTAATTACTTTTAATGCATGGATATTTGTTAATGCAGGAATTGACCAAACAGTTTGCTCATCTAATCCAACTGTTAGCTTAAACGGATCTGTTAGTGGAGCTACTATTACTGGAGCTTGGACAAGCTCAGGTTCAGGTATTTTTGCTGATGCTAATTCATTAATTACAACATATACACCAAGTGCAGCCGACATAGCTGCAGGCAGTGTAACGCTCACTTTAACCTCGACAAATAATGGTTTATGTGTTCCTGTTTCTGATGCTTTGATTGTAACGATTACACCTGCACCTATAGTGGATGCAGGAGTTGATCAGACAGTATGTGCCAATAATGAAGATGTAACGCTGAGCGGATCAGTAACCGGAGGCGGCAGCACCGGTCTGTGGAGCGGAGGAACAGGAAACTATAATCCAAATAACACAACCCTTACTGCAATCTATACCCCATCGGCAGCAGAAATTACAGCAGGTACTGTAACACTTACTTTAACTGCAACTGATGGTTGTGCTCCCCTGACCGATGCAATGGTAATAACAATAACACCTGCTCCGGTTGTAAATGCAGGCATAGACCAGATTGTATGCCAGACATCTCCGAACACAATACTCAACGGAACGGTAAGCGGTGGCTCAACAACCGGGCAATGGAGCGGAGGTGCAGGAGCATATAATCCGAACAACACAACCCTTACTGCAACTTATACACCAACAGCAGCAGAAATTACAGCAGGTTCAGTTACACTCACTCTTACATCAACAGTAAACGGGACTTGTATAGCGGTTTCAGATGTAATGCTCATAACCATTACCCCTGCACCTGTAGTAGATGCCGGAGTTGACCAGACCGTTTGTGCATCAAGTCCGGCTGTAACGCTGAATGGTTCAGTAACAGTAGGATCAACCACAGGTCAGTGGAGCAGCAGCGGAACGGGAACATTTTCTCCGGATGATGTTACATTAAATGCAACCTACAACCCAAGTGTAGCGGATATCACGGCAGGAACTGTAACCTTAACTTTGACAGCAACCGGTGCCTGTTCACCTTTAACTGATGCAATGATAGTAACGATAACGCCTTTGCCTGTAGTAAATGCAGGAGTTGACCAGACAGTATGTGCCAATAATGAGGATGTAACGCTGAGCGGATCAGTAACCGGAGGCGGTAGTGCAGGGCAATGGAGCGTCGGGGTCGGAGCATACAATCCCAATAATACAACTCTTAATGCAATCTATACGCCATCGGCAGGAGATATCACTGCAGGAACTGTAACCCTGACCCTGACCTCGACCGACGGATGTGCCGCCGTATCCGATAATATGGTAATTACCATTACACCTGCACCTGTGGTTGATGCAGGAATTGACCAGACAGTTTGTGCATCCTCGCCGGCAGTCACTCTTGCCGGATCGGTAAGCGGTGGTTCAACAACAGGTCAATGGACAACAAGCGGCACCGGAACATTCACCCCTGATGATATAACGCTGAATGCAACTTATAATCCCTCAGCAGCAGATATTGCAGCTGGATCAGTCACACTTACACTTACATCTACAGCAAACGGGAATTGCATAGCAGTTTCAGATGCAATGCTCATAACCATTACCCCAGATCCTGTAGTAGATGCCGGCATTGACCAGACAGTTTGTGCATCAAGTCCGGCTGTAACGCTGAATGGTTCAGTAACAGTAGGTTCAACCACAGGGCAATGGAGCAGCAGTGGAACCGGAACATTTGCCCCAAATAATATTACTCTTAATGCAACTTATAATCCAAGTGCAGCGGATATAACAGCAGGCACAGTTACTCTGACACTAACGGCGACAGGCGGATGTTCTGCTCCGACTGATAATATGGTAATAACCATAACCCCTGTACCGGTAGTGAACGCCGGAATTGATCAGACTGTATGCGCTAACAATCCTGACGTAACATTGAATGGATCAGTAACAGTCGGAGGTTCAGCCGGTCAGTGGAGCGGCGGGGCCGGAGCATACAATCCAAACAATACAACCCTTAATGCAATTTATACACCATCAGCGGGCGAGATCACTGCAGGAACAGTAACCCTGACCCTGACCTCGACCGACGGATGTGCCGCCGTATCCGATAATATGGTAATTACCATTACACCTGCACCTGTGGTTGATGCAGGAATTGACCAGACAGTTTGTGCATCCTCGCCGGCAGTCACTCTTGCCGGATCGGTAAGCGGTGGTTCAACAACAGGTCAATGGACAACAAGCGGCACCGGAACATTCACCCCTGATGATATAACGCTGAATGCAACTTATAATCCCTCAGCAGCAGATATTGCAGCTGGATCAGTCACACTTACACTTACATCTACAGCAAACGGGAATTGCATAGCAGTTTCAGATGCAATGCTCATAACCATTACCCCAGATCCTGTAGTAGATGCCGGCATTGACCAGACAGTTTGTGCATCAAGTCCGGCTGTAACGCTGAATGGTTCAGTAACAGTAGGTTCAACCACAGGGCAATGGAGCAGCAGTGGAACCGGAACATTTGCCCCAAATAATATTACTCTTAATGCAACTTATAATCCAAGTGCAGCGGATATAACAGCAGGCACAGTTACTCTGACACTAACGGCGACAGGCGGATGTTCTGCTCCGACTGATAATATGGTAATAACCATAACCCCTGTACCGGTAGTGAACGCCGGAATTGATCAGACTGTATGCGCTAACAATCCTGACGTAACATTGAATGGATCAGTAACAGTCGGAGGTTCAGCCGGTCAGTGGAGCGGCGGGGCCGGAGCATACAATCCAAACAATACAACCCTTAATGCAATTTATACACCATCAGCGGGCGAGATCACTGCAGGAACAGTAACCCTGACCCTGACCTCGACCGACGGATGTGCCGCCGTATCC
>MENF01000075.1 GCA_001769035.1 Bacteroidetes bacterium GWA2_32_17 | reverse complement strand
CTGCCAGATACTCGGCTATTATTGCCTCTTTTTTGATGTTTTGTCTGTCCATTTGTCTACAAATTTACTGTAAAGCTATTTCAGGACGAGACAATTCTTCGAACAAAACTATGGCACGGTTTAAAACCGTGCCATAGTTAGTTGAATCGCATTGCTCATAACTCGAACATTATGAATCAGACACTGACTTTATAGACAGACACTATTTAGTGAACTTAACAAAGCGAAATCACGAATTTTATTTTCTGTTTTAGTGGGAATTATTGTAATTCGTGGCAACTATTTTGGTGGCTGAGTAGTTACAGATTTTTTAATAATTCAAAATTATCATTTCCTGTTATTAGGCATAATTTTAAATTTTATAATGAGCTATATTTGTACCTTATATTAATATGTAAATTGAAAAAATAAAATGCCAACAATAATTGAAAAAAATATAGTTGTAATTGGAGCAGGGTTAACTGGTTTAACAACTTCTTTTTATCTTAAAAAAAACAATGCGGATTTTATAGTAATTGAGCAAAATAGCAAAGTTGGAGGTGTAATTCAAACCGAAAAACATAACGGCTATTTAATTGAAACTGGCCCAAATACAGGTATTGTTGGACATCCCGAAGTTACAGAATTATTTGAAGAACTTGGCAATAATTGCGAAATTGATTTGCCTGGCAAAGAAGTTAACAAACGATTTATTTTAAAAAACAGTAAATGGGAACCACTTCCTTCGGGATTATGGCAAGGAATTACCACTCCACTTTTTACTTTTGGCGATAAACTTAGAATTTTAGGTGAACCATTTCGTAAGCGTGGCACAAATCCCAACGAAACTCTTGCTCAACTTGTACTTCGCCGAATGGGTAAAAGTTTTCTCGATTATGCAATTGACCCATTTATTATGGGAGTTTATTCTGGCGACCCAGCTCGTTTAGTTACACGTCATGCTTTACCAAAATTATATTCTCTCGAACAAACTTATGGCAGTTTTATTGGCGGTGCAATTAAAAAAGGTTTTAAAAAGAAAACCCCACGCGAAATGAAGGCTACCCGCAAAGTGTTTTCGGTAAAAGGTGGATTGTCGGAATTAATAAATGCTTTATACACTATGGCTGGTAAAGAAAATTTTATTCTTAGTGCAAATAATTTATCAGTGCAGTATGTTAATGGTAAATATGTTTCCACATTTTTAAATTCTGATGGCACAGACATTATTGTTAAATCAAATAAATTAATCACAACAACTGGGGCTTTTGCGCTAAAAAATATTTTGTCTTTTATTGATAAAGAAAAACTTTCGCCAATTACAAACTTACCTTATGCAAATGTTGTTGAAGTTGTTTTAGGTTTCGATAATTATGATGGTTTTAAGCCCGAAGGTTTTGGCGGACTAATTCCTTTTGTCGAAAACCGCGATGTTCTTGGAGTTTTATTTATGTCAACACTATTTCAAAAAAGAACACCCGATAATTGCACGTTGTTTACAATGTTTATTGGTGGTGTAAGAAAGTCGAATTTGTTTGAAAGAACCGAAGCAGAACTTAAAAATATTGTAGAGGCAGAATTTATGCAATTAATGAAGCCATCTGTTTTTAATCCTAATTTATTCAAATTATTTTGGCACAAAAATGCTATTCCGCAATATGGTATTGAATCGGAAGAACGATTTAAAACGATAGAAATGTTAAAAAAAGAATACTCAGGACTCATTATTGGTGGAAATTTAAAAGATGGAATTGGCATGGCAGACCGCATTAAGCAAGGAAAAAATTTAGCAATAAATTGTTACTGATTAGCATCAAATGAAGAAATTTCGAAAAATGATCAATGTCAAATATTCAATTTACAATTAACAAATAAAAAAATTAAAAATGACGAAGGAAGAAAGGAAGTTTGACCTTGAAGACCGGTTAATAGATTTTGCAATTATGATAACGTACATTGTAGAAGCCCTGCCCAACACAAAAGCCGCTAATCATATTGGTGGGCAAATGATAAGAAGCGGCAGTTCTCCTGCTTTGAATTATGGCGAAGCGCAAGAGGCGGAATCCAGAAATGACTTTATTCATAAAATGGGAATTTGTAGAAAAGAACTTCGCGAAACAAAAGTTGCATTAAAAATTATTATCAGAAAACCATATAAGGAAGTTTTAAGTAAATCAGAAATGGCAATAAGGAATGTTTGGAACTTCTTGGTATCTTTTCAAAAAGTATTGAAACTGCAAGAAAGAATCATGATAACAGCAAAAGCATGGTTGACATTTAAGCGAGTTCGTTATTTGCCTGATTCATACTTGTACATTGATAGTTGTACGTTTGTTATTGAATATTTTTAAAATTATTATCTTATTTTGAATTATACATGCTGCTGAGTAGTAACAATAAATTAAGTTCTGTTCATAATAACTTTTTTTTATCAACGGTTACTCCCTTCAAATAGTAGTGTAATGGTTTTCAATTTCTCTTCCCTTAAGCAATGGAAAAAAGTCATTGAAAATTAAATTTACTAACCATACATACATATTTAATGCCTGTATTTAAAAGAACAAATTAAATATTTTAATCTTGCAAAGATATAAGCTATCGGAATTGTTATTTAATTATTGTAGTTTTTATATTTCCCTAAAACATATATATTAACATAAAAATGTGATATATATATCGTAAATATATCCATTTATATCGTAAATATATCCATTTATATCGTAAATTATACGATATAAAATTTTTTTAATAAAAATTTGTTATTTTTACATTTTTAAAATTAAAAAAAATGAATGTTGTTCACAAATTAACTCCGTTTTATGAAATCATTGATTTAATGATTGATAAAGATAGGGAATCACTTGAAAAAACTAAATATGAAGTTAACTATAAAGCAGGTGAGGTTATCTTTAAAAGAGGTATTCAAACTACTCAATTAATGTTTTTAACTAATGGTTTAGCAAAATCATATATCGAAGGTTATAATAACAGAAACTTAATAATCAGGTTAATAAAACCTTATGAAATTATTGGTGTTTTAGCATCTTTTGTTGGCAAACAAGAACAATATTCATTAATGGCAGTTGAAGATAGCCATTGCTGTTTTTACGATTTAGAATTATATAAAGAGATAGCCCGCCGAAATTCAAAAGTTTACGATAAACTTACCAAAAACCTTTGTGTTCACGCATTACAGTATTATTCTAAATTTATTAGTCTTACCCAAAAGCAAGTTAATGGCAGAATTGCCGAAGTTTTACTTTATTTACATAACGAAATTTATCAAAAAAATCCATTTACATTAACAATATCAAGGTACGACATTGCCGATATGACTGGAATGGCGAAAGATACTACAATACGTGTATTAAAAAACTTCGATACCGAAAAAATAATCAAACTAAAAAATAAAGAAATTACAATACTCGATTTAGAAAAATTAGCCCAAATTAGTAATAACGGTTAAATTTATTGCTATACTACAAACGGGAAGAGTTTGAGTTTTACCTTTTTAAAACTCCCTCTCCTTTGGAGAGGAGCGGGGTGAGGTCATAAAAAAATAAAAACTTAAATTATGACCATTCAAGGTATAACCAAATATTTAATTTATTGTTTTTTAATTTTTTTTTAAAATATTTTTTAATTTAGCATTTAATTTATAATTAATTATATTTTAAATGTTCAGGAATATTTTTTATATATTATTGTTATTTGTTACAATTAATTTGTTTGGACAAAACAATTTTCATTCTATTTATGTAAAGGGTAAAATTACAATTGATAATTCGTCTCTACATGATGTCAAAATAAATATTTTAGTTAATAAAATTAATGAAAAAACAATAATTAATGATAATAATGGAGAATATAATTTTACACTTGAACCGGCAAAAAATTATATAATTGAATATACAAAACAGGATTTTGTTACAAAATTAATTTCAATATCAACCAAAGAAGTTACTAAAGATGAAATTAAATATGGAATGTTCCCACTAACTATAGATATAGAACTATTCGAAAATTTTGAAGGATTAAATACTGAAGCTCTTAAACAACCTGTTGCAAAATGGTCTTTTTCTGATTATGAAGGCGATTTTGTTAATGATGTCCCATATTCTCTTTCAATGAAAGAGAAAGCTGATAATGTTAAATCTCAAATGATTCAACTTAAAAAGCAAGCATACAATAAATTAATCCTTTCTGCCGATAATAGTTACAAAAACAAAGAACTCGAAAACGCCTGGCTCGATTATGTTAATTCTTTAAAATTATCACCAAAAGAAACTTATCCCAGAAATCAAATATCAGAAATTAAGCGACTTATTAATGAGAAGATTTCAAACGACGAAGCATATAATCGCTCAATTGAACGTGCCGATAAGCACTTTGGTAAAAAAAATTATAAAAACGCATTGGGTTTTTATAAAAAATCATTGTTATATAAACCAAGCGAAAAATACCCACAATCTCAAATTTCAGAAATCGAAATAATTCTTGCAGGAAATAATGATTTTATTACAAAAGTTGAAACTACCGATAATAGCGATAATTTGTTTGATGATAATAAAGAAAATAATGTAAATGATAACAAAAAAGATTCGAATAAAACGCCTGAAAATTATAATATAACAAATAACATAATTACTCGAAATAATAAAACAACTACAACTCCAAAAAACAATGTAAATAATATTATAACAAATAACAAACAAGATACTTTAATTTCTTCTGAAAATATTAAAAAGTTAAATCAAAATATAAACGATTTATTAAAATCGGGAAATAAAGAAGAACTTGCTAAATCATATTATAATGTTGCTGTTGAGTATTATAATACTACAGATTTTGATAAATCAATTGATTATTATAATCTTAGTTACAAAACAAATGAACAATTAGGTTTTAAAAAGATTAATGCTTCGCTTGCCGAAGAAATTGCTACTGTTTACGAAAATGTTTATAGATATTCGAAAGCTATAGAATATTATAATAAATCATTATCGCTGTATAATGAACTAAACGATAATAAAAGTGCTTCAAAAATTGCACAAAAAATTGGTGATGTAAATTATATTTCGGGTAATTATATTGACGCTATAAATAATTATAAAAAATCTATAAATATTGAGCAGGAAATTGGTTCAAAAACAGATATTTCCGGTAAACTAAATAGTATAGGTATATCTTATTTTCAAGCTGAAAATTTTGATGAAGCAATAAAATATTTTCAACAGTCAATTAATATTGCCGAAGAAATTGGTAACAATGCCGAAAAATCAATGTCGCTTAATAATATTGGTAACGTCAATTACGAATATAATAATTTTAATGATGCTTTAAACTTTTATTCTCAATCTATTTCGCTAAAAAAACAAATAGATTACAAAAAAGGAATAGCAATAACATTGCACAACATTGGGAATGTTTATAAAAAATTAAAACAATTCGATAAATCTTTGCAGTATTTTATGCAAAGTTCCGAATTGGCTGAAAACACAAAAGACAAAGAATTAATTTGTGAAAATTATTTTTCACTTTCAGGAATTTATTCATCTTTAAAAGATTGCGCAAAAGCTTTAGATTATTACAAACTTTATGCATCAAGTAAACATTTTATTACACGTAACTTATCGCACGACCAACTTGTTGATGCCTCGTTTTTAACTAACGAAGTTGACATTAATGAAAAATTTAACCTTTTAAAAAATGAATTGCAGCATCAACAAATACTTGCAAAGTATGAATCGGAAAAAAATTCCAAAGAAATTGCATTTATGAGTCAGCAAGCCAAAATACATAGGCTCGAATTAATTAAAAAAGAACAAAATCTTAATAATCAGCAAATCTTAACTGTTTTTTCTTTAATTAGTTTAATAATATTTATATTCTTAGCATCAATGTTTTATCGTCAATATAAAGGCAAAAAAACAGCTTACAACCGGCTTGAAGAACAAAATGAAGAAATTAATATTCAAAAAGAAGAAATTGAAACTCAACGCGATTTAGTAATAGAACAAAAAGAAAAGTTAGAAACAATTCACTCCGAATTAACAAGTAGTATAAGGTATGCTCAAAGAATTCAAACGGCTGTACTACCAACAAAAGAACAGATGAATTTATTGTTCGAAAACAACTTTGTTTTTTATAAACCAAGAGATATTGTTTCGGGTGATTTTTATTGGACTACTCAAATCACAACAAAGGAGCATGCCCCATTAACAACAAGGGGGCATGCCCCCTTGTTAATCGTTGCGGTAGCCGATTGTACCGGGCATGGCGTTCCTGGTGCCTTTATGAGTATTTTAGGTATATCTTTATTAGATGAAATTGTTAGAAAAGAACAAATTACTACTCCAAATGTAATTCTTAACAAATTACGCGAAAACATTATTAGCTCATTACAACAAAAGAATATTGCTGATAATAAGCAATTGTCTGATAATGTATATGATGGCATGGATATAGCAATTTGTGTAATTAACTATAATAATATGGAAATGCAGTTTGCAGGTGCAAATAGTCCGCTTTATATTATTAGAGGTGGAAACCTAACAGGTTTTGAAAACCTGTTAGGTTTAGAAGAAATTAAAGGCGATAAAATGCCCATAGGAATGTACACTGTTATGAAGCCATTTAATAATCATATTGTAAAAGTTAATAAAGGCGATTTAATATATTTATTTTCTGATGGTTTTGCCGACCAGTTTGGTGGACCAAAAGGAAGAAAGTTTTTACATTCTCAATTAAAAGACATGTTATTAAAAAATGCTCATCTTAGCATAAATGAACAAAAAGAAATTCTCGAAACAACCTATAACAATTGGCGTGGGAATTTAAGTCAGGTTGATGATATTATTATTTTAGGAATTAAAGTATAATTTGTGATTATTTTAAAATTTTAAGAAGAATTTTTTATTTGTTTTTTAACTGTAATCTTTTTGCTATTAAACTCTCCTTCTTTTGTAATATATTTTAATCTGCAATTTTATTTTTTAAAATAATTTTCTAATATGTTGATGTTTAACGTTATAATAAAGTCATGTTAAACATAATACTTATATGCAATTGTGTATATAATGTTTATTAACATATTATTATGCGATACATATCATGTTAAACGCATTTCATATAGCCAAATACTCGATAACAAACATTATATTTACGATACATTTATTCTTAATTATTAAAGTAATATCTATAAACATATATAATTTTACATTATTAATTTTATTAAAATAATTTAAAAACAATTTTATGAAAAAAAGAAATCTATTAATTAGTTTAACTGCTTTAGCCACTTTAGCTTTATTTGTAGTGGTTTATAGCAGTTGTAAAGGTCCAAAAGGAGATCCAGGTCCTGATGGAGCAGATGGAACAAATGGAGCAAATGGTAATGATGGTTTAAACGGAATAGCTGGTATTGATGCCAACTCATTTTGTAGAAATTGCCACACAACAGCAAATTGGACTGCTGTTGAAACACAACTCGAAGCTTCAAAACATGGCGATAAAGCTGGAAACATGGCTGATGAAGGAACTAATAAAACTTGTTCACGTTGCCATTCTCAACAAGGTTATTTAGAAACATTAGTTACAGGTCAGGATACATCAGCTGCAGGTTTTGTTGGTGATTTTACTCTTACTTGCGATGTTTGCCATACTTTCCATGGAACTTTACAGGAAAGTGATTTTCCAAATTATGCTATAAGAAAAGTAGCTGCTTTCCCTTCTATATTTAATCCAAGTATTAGTTTTGATAAAGGTGGAAGTAATATTTGTATTCGTTGTCATCAAAACCGTGCTAATACTTCAGTTAAAATAACTGGTACAACAGTTAACCTTGATACTATTGCTGATGCAACTACAGTACAAATTACTTCTCAACGTTATGGTGGACATCACGGACCACAAGGTCAGTTATTTGCAGGCGTTGGTATGGGATTATATGAAATTACAGGAACTGCAACTTATACTAATTCTACCGACCATGCAAATTTAATTTGCGGCGATTGCCATGTTTTAAGTACTGCAAATAATACAAACGAAACAGGTGGTCACTATTATAAATTAGCCGACCGTGATGAAACAACTCATGCTACTATTGCAGGAACCGAAAATGTTACAAAATGTGTAACCTGTCATACAGGAACAACAGATCATAACATTAATAACGTTCAGACAGACATTAAAGCATTAATGCTTGCAATTGAAACCAAACTCGTAACCCAGGGAATGATGCTAAATACAGGCGGACCAAACGGTTACGGAGGTGTAAACACAACAGGTTATATTATCGGCGACAACGGAACTGGTAATGCTTCATCTTCTAACCCAAGAACAGTTACAGCTAAAAAAGCCAAAGCTATTTTCAACTTCAAATGTGTTTACGAAGATTACAGTTATGGTGTTCATAATGCTAATTACATTAAAGCATTGTTAACAAATGCTAATGCAGCACTTTAATTAATTAATTTTTCTTTAAAAAAACCGTTCCGAAATTTCGGAACGGTTTTTTTATTAATAGACCTAACAGGTTTTTGAAACCTGTTAGGTCTTTAAATTAAAAGCTTTTAAACCCAATAATTTCTCTAACTTCTTTTATAGTTTTTGAAGCACTTTCTCTGGCTTTTTCGGCACCCATCGAAATTACTTTTCTTAAATATTCGTTGTTTGATTTTAGTTCAATTATTTTTTCACGAATTGGAGTTGTAACTGAAATAATATCTTCGGCTAATTGTTTTTTAAAATCGCCATATCTTATTGAGCAATCGTTATATTTTTCGTTAAAATAATTTACAGTCTCGGGTGTTGAAACAACCTTCAAAATGGTAAATAAATTTTTAATAGAATCTGCCATTTCCTGATTTGGAGATGTTGGTCCCGAATCAGTTACCGCTTTCATTACTTTTTTGCGAATAACTTCGGGTTCATCGGCTAAATTTATTGCGTTTCCTTCCGATTTGCCCATTTTGCCAGAACCATCTAAACCCGGTATTTTAATTAAATCTTTTCCAAAATTATATGCAGTAGGTTCAGGAAAATAATCAACCTTGTACAATCTGTTAAAACGAGTTGCAAAATTTCTTGTCATTTCTAAATGCTGCTCCTGGTCTTTACCAACAGGTACTTTTAGTGCCCTATGAATTAAAATATCGGCAGCCATTAAAACGGGATAAGTTAATAATCCGGCATTTATATTATTTGGTTGTTGGCGTGCTTTATCTTTAAAAGTTGTACATCTTTCCAATTCACCTAAATATACGTTCATGTTTAACAAAAGGTACAATTCAGTAATTTCTGGAATATCGGATTGGCGGTAAAGAGTGCATTTTTCGGGGTCAATGCCAACAGCAAGATATTCAACTAAAACTTGTTTAGTGCTTTCCAATAAATTTTCGGGAGTCGGATGTGTTGTAAGTGAATGATAATCGGCAATAAAGAAAAAGCATTTATTTTCTTCCTGCATTTTTACAAAATTCTGCATTGCTCCAAAGTAATTTCCAAGATGCAAATTACCTGTTGAGCGAATTCCGCTTAGTACAATTTCCATAATTTATTTTTTGCAAAACTACAAAAAAAAGATTGTTAACAAGAAAACAATAATAAGTGTATCTCTTTTGTCATTCTGAGTGATTAGCGAAAAATCTATTGTAATGATTTATTGCTTGGGATAAGGCATGACACTCGATAGAAGCGAGTTATTGCATTGGGAATTGAGCAAGGTGTAGATCCTTCGCAAACTCAGGATGACAGTGTGGGGTATATGGTATTTGTGTTTAATTGTTTCGTGAAGACACGAACCAAGGCGATGGTGTTTTTTTTGTCATTCTGAGTGATTAGCGAAGAATCTGATTCTTAATACAGATTCCTCGCACACTCGGAATGATAATATTCTGTATTTGTTTAATAATCAGTCACTCTGAGGTTCTCGAATAGTGTCAATAAACAATTAAAAAATTACAATTTTAAATCTCTTTTCTTTTTAAAAAATGCAGTAACAATTTCACCACATTCTTTTTCTAATATTCCTCCAATCACTTCAGATTTAGGATGATAAATGTTTCTTTTAATTAATGATGCACCCCGTTTTAAGTCTTTTGCACCATAAACAATTTTTTTAAAGCGACTCCAGAAACAAGCTCCTGCACACATAACACATGGCTCAAGTGTAACATATAAAGTACATTCTTCTAAAAATTTTCCACCAATTGTATTTTCAGCAGAAGTGATTGCCTGCATTTCGGCATGTGCTGTAACATCTGTTAAAGTTTCGGTTAAATTATGTGAACGGGCAATAATTTTATCATTACAAACTACTACAGCACCAATGGGAACCTCATCTTTAGCTTCGGCTTTTTTAGCTTCTTTTAATGCCTCATGCATAAAATATTCGTCTGAAAATGGTTTTATGTTGCTCAAGATTCTTAATTAATTACTGATGTTACGCATGCTTTCAATATTTATTATATGAACATCATTAGACACGACATTTATGTCGTGTTCAAAATATAAACAAAAGAAAACGGGCTTTAGCCCAAACCAAAAATTAATGTTTAATAATATCAAATCCATACCGTTCAATAAATTTATCATAGTACATGGTCTATAAATCCATTTATAAAATCAATAAATATGTTTTTTTTTCGTGCATTTTCACGAATATGGTTAAATACATCAAACCTAATATCCGCAGATAATAATTATTCCATGTTCTTTGTTGACCATACGTAATGCACGTAAACTTTTATGAATGCCATTTTGTTTTATATGTTTGGGCTAAAGCCCGTTTTTTCTTCTTTTTTTCAACGCCATAAATGGCGTTGCTAATTATTTTGCGTAACATCAGTTAATTATATATTGCAATTTGTTAATCAATAATCAACTTCTTTTTAAATACATCAAATTTTGTTTTTACTTCAATAAAATAAACTCCTTGATTAAGATTTTCTATATTAATTTTCTTCATACTATTACCGTTTACAATTCCAAAATTTTCGTTATAAACAAGATTTCCGGTAATATTAAAAATTTGAATCGCAGCGTTTCCATAATAATTAGATTTAACGAATAAAATAAAATCTCCTTTGCTTGGATTAGGATAAGTAAAAAATGACATCAAGGAATTAGCTATAATTTCAGGTGTTTCAACTTGAGTTCCGGATGCAATAAAAAAATACGGATCTGCTTGTCCCATTAAAGCATGATATGCCAATTTACCAGTAACATCTTTTGCTTTAATATAATAAAATATAGTATCACCTGCATTTTGTGTAGGAATAGTTGCCTTGTAATTCAGGTAACTAATATTTGCCATAGTGAGTGAATCCCATTGTCCTTGATTGATTTTATAAATAACCATTGGATAATTTGTTGCAATATTATAATCAGCATAAGAAACAACCTTTGCATTAATATCATAACCTGTAGGTGAATTTATCAGTCCAAAAAGTGGAAAATGTTCAATATATAACATTTCCCTGTCAGCAATTTCATGTGTACGGCAATGTAAAGCATCGGTACCATACCATGATGCGCCACCGAAGGCAATATATCCTTTTACAATATATCCTGGCATTGCTTTTCTGTAACATTCCAATGCTGCAGTATCATGTACAGCAGAATATCCACCCATTGGAACATACACTTTGTTATTAAAAATAAATGAATTTGAATAAGGTTCTGCATTTGTTTCGGAACTTCCAGAAATAAGTGGTCGATATACCTTATATGGGTATCCGTATGCGCAGTTTGTGCTTGCAAAATATGCAGCAGCTGCTTCGTATTGGCTATATTGTGCATCAGTAGCAGGAACTGAATCAACTAATATTTTATCAGGAGCTAATGTTTTTGCCCAACAATCAATGTGTTCAATATATTCGCCTTGAGCATCAGGGCGTATAATATAATTATTTATACCCAAATAATCTAACATTTTTTGTTCAATCTGAGAAGTTGTTAAACTTGGATTTTCTTCTTCAACTAAAACAGTTGATACTGCACCATTATAACCGTCGCACATATAGTTACCGCCTGTATGAACAATATCCATTCCATACATTGTTATTCCTAAATAATTAGCTTCTAATGTAGTAACAGCGTCATCATTAGGTCGGGGCCTGTTATAAGTAAAATCAACAATTGCAACATGGTAACTGCTATCTGCAATAAACCAACCAGTATAATCTCTGGTCCACCATGAATCAACAGCAGTGGTAATAAAACTACAATTTGAAGTATTTACTCCATTGGAATTAAGTAAATTTAATGCATTTGTTTGACTTGAACTTGTTGCATCAATTATTACTTTTCCAGTATTTGACATATCTTTAATAAGTGAAAGAGGTAAACCAAAACCGTTTTTATAAGCAATAATTACGGCTTCAGAAGGTTCAAATTCTGCAATATTGCGAACTGGACCAACAGGTGGATTTGTATAAAGCATGTTAGTACCTTTGTTATTCATAAAAAGTTTCTCGCTTTCACTAATTTTATGAGTAAGCCCATTGTTTGGTAACCCATTATCTATTTGGGCAAACAATTGTCCAATATTTATTGTAACAAATATTATTGCCAACATGAAGTATTGATGTTTCATAATTTATAAATTTTATAAATGTAAATATAAATAAAAAACTCTTTCAATATTTTATTTAAAATTAATAAACTAAATTTACAATAAAAATAAATTCTTAAAATTATGTCAGTAAATTATCCTATTTATGTTGGTGGAGAGTTTATTAAAACCATCCAAGAATTAAAAGTTGTAAACTCATATTCAAACGAAGAAATTGCAATAACGTATCTTGCTGGAAAAAAGGAGCTTGATATCGCTATTGAAAAAGCACAATCAGTAAAAAAAACAATGCGAAACTTGCCGGTTTATTTAAGATATGAAATATTAAAACAAATTGCAGATAAGATGTTGCAACGACGTGAACATTTAGCAATAATTTTAGCTAAAGAAGCATGTAAGCCATTAAAATTTGCATTGGGTGAAATAGACCGTGCAATTCAAACATTTGTTGTTGCATCAGAAGAAGCAAAACGGCTTCCTTCCGAAATTATGTCGCTTGATTGGACACCCGGAGGAAAAGACAAAGAAGGAATTATAAAATATTTTCCGGTTGGATTAATTGCAGGAATTGTTCCATTTAATTTTCCGATGAATTTGGCTGCACATAAAATTGCACCTGCCATTGCAAGTGGAAACTGTATTATTATAAAACCTGCCCGTGCAACGCCACTTTCAACATTAGAACTTGCTAAAATAATTGACGAAACAGAATTACCAAAAGGTGCTTTTTCTGTTTTGCCTATGGATAGGGAAGCTGGTCAGCAACTTGTTACCGACGAACGTTTTGCAATGCTTACATTCACCGGTTCGCCACAAGTTGGCTGGAAAATGAAATCGCAGGCAGGAAAAAAGAAAATCACTCTAGAGCTTGGTGGAAATGCAGGTGTTATTGTTTCTTCTTCTGCAAATATTGATTTAGCAGTAGCAAAGTGCACAGTTGGAAGTTTTGCATACTCCGGTCAGGTTTGCATTCATATTCAACGAATTTATGTTCACGAAAATATTTTTGACGAATTTACAACAAAGTTCACAGAAATAATAAATAAATACAAAATTGGAAAAGCCGAAGAACCTGATACAGACATATCTGCAATGATTGACGAAGAAAATGCAGTTAGAGTTGAAGATTGGATTAACAAAGCAATTAAAGATGGAGCAAAAATATTGCTTGGCGGAAAAAGAAACGGAACTGTGGTAGAACCAACTATTCTAACAAACACTAAAAAAGAAATGAATGTTTGCAAAATGGAAATATTCGGACCAGTTGTTACAATCGAAAAATTTTCTGATTTTAATGAAGCGGTTAAACTTGTTAATGATTCCGAATATGGCTTACAGGCAGGAGTTTTTACAAACGCAATTGACGAAATGAATTATGCTTTTAACGAACTTGAAGTTGGCGGAGTAATGATAAACGAAGTTCCAACTTTTAGAGTTGACCAGATGCCTTATGGAGGTGTAAAAAATAGTGGTTTTGGACGCGAAGGAGTTAAGTTTGCAATAGTAGAAATGATGGAACCAAAATTACTTGTGAAAAATCTTTAAACAACAGTTCATTGCTCATTGTTTACAAAAAACGATGAACTACAAACATTTTTCAACTTTTTTACGCACTTGCACAAACCATAGCCCTATCAACTTTTTTAATTAATCCTTGTAAAACGCTGCCTGGACCAACTTCGGTAAATGATGTAGCTCCGTCGGCAATCATGTTTATTACAATTTGTGTCCAGCGAACAGGTGATGTAAGTTGAGCAATTAAATTTTCTTTAATTTTTTCGGGATTTATTTCGGATAAAGCATTAACATTTTGATATACTGGACAAATTGGAGTTAAAAATTGAGTGTTTGCAATTGCCTCTGCTAATTCTTTGCGGGCAGGTTCCATCAGCGGAGAATGAAAAGCACCACCTACCATTAATTTTAATGCACGCCTTGCTCCGCGTTTTGTAAGTTCTTCAATTGCTTTATCAATTCCTGCAATTGAGCCGGAAATAACAATTTGTCCCGGGCTATTATAATTAGCAGGAACAACAACATCATTAATTTCTTTACAAACCTGCTCAACAATTTCATCATCTATTCCTAATATTGCTGCCATTGTTGATGGTTGTGCTTCGCAAGCTTTTTGCATAGCTTGAGCACGTGCAGAAACAAGTTTTAAGCCATCTTCAAAACTTATTGTGTTGTTTGCAACTAATGCAGAAAATTCACCCAACGAATGCCCTGCAACCATCTGTGGAGTATAACTTGTACCCATTGTTTTTGCTAAAATAACAGAGTGCAGAAATATTGCCGGCTGTGTAACCTTTGTTTGTTTAAGTTCTTCATCAGTTCCGTTAAACATTATATCTGTAATGCGAAATCCCAAAATATCGTTTGCCTTTTCAAAAAGATTTTTTGCAGTTGAATTTGTTTCAAAAAGTTCTTTTCCCATGCCCGGATATTGAGCACCTTGTCCTGGAAAAACATAAGCTTTCATTTAAAATTTATATTTTTTATTTTAAGACAAAGATAAAAACTATTTGATTAATGAATTAAGATTTGTAAATATACTAAGTAACTTGCATGAAATTAGCTCCTACGGCGTTGCTATAAAAGATTTTAAATCCTCACATACTTTAGTATGCTGCGGTTTAAAATTTTTATGCGCCTTGTAGGAACTTATTTCCTACACATTACTAACACACTTAAAAATTTAGGATTTGCGATTTAGAAAGTAAAATTACTTCTAAATATACCTTATAATATACTCGAAAAGAATTTAAAACTTTAAATTAATTTTTTATTTTAACGACAATATTTGTCGCTTCTGCACTTTAGCTTTGCCTAAAATATAAATCATGAATTAAATGAAAACAACAAAACAAGAATTAAAGATAAAAGTAAGTGAAATGGCTCTTTTTGAACAAAGATGGCCATTTTTAAACCCTTCGAGAGTATATTATGCTTATTTTGAAGCCGTTCCAAATTATATTATTTGTAAACGAATTGAATATATTAAAGCAAAAAATTGGGTTGAAGGTAGTTTATCTGATCAGATTTTAAAAGTCCATTCAAGGAGAGAATTAAATGATTCATCTTGTGAAATAGAAATTACTGACATAATATATATTCTTAATAATCAGCTTTTAATAAAAATCGAACAAACAGGTTGTATATTTATTCTATATATTGATAAATCAAAGGAAATGGCTGAAGTTATTGCAGAAGGAATAAAAAATTTCAAAAAAGCTTATACGTCAAAACTGAGTACATTTATAGAAACTGGCGAAGGGTTAAAATTATTTGACATTAAAAGTAATAAACCCAAATTGTCAATTAAGGGAAACTATAATGAGGATTTAAGCTGTTTGCATATTAAAATATTAAAAGAATTAAAGAAAAAAGACAACTCCGGTTTGTTCTTATTTTATGGTATCCCCGGAACTGGAAAATCTACCTATATCAGATATTTAATACACCTGCTCAATAAAAGAGTAATTTTTTTACCATCAAAATTAGCCGGAAGTCTAGATTCACCGAAATTTTTAAGCATCTTGGTAAATCAGCCAAATTCAATATTGATAATTGAAGATGCCGAAGACCTTCTTAGTTCCAGAGAAAAAGGAAATTCCTCAAGTATATCAATGCTGCTTAACCTTACAGATGGTATGCTTGGAGAAAGTTTAGGCATCCAGGTAATATGCACATTTAACTCTACACTCATTAATATTGATAAAGCTTTATTAAGAAAAGGACGACTAAAAGCAATGTATGAATTTAAACCACTAAATGTTATGAAATCATTATCTTTGCTTAAAAATCTAAATATTTCGGATAATGTTGTGAAAGAACCAATGACTTTGGCTGACATTTATAACATTAAAGAACAAAATTTTGAATTTAACTCACAAAACCATAAATTTATTGGATTTGCACAAATGACATAATGTGATGTTAAAGTTGTATATTTGTGATTAAAAATAACAAGGAAGCCGAAAATTGTTAAGAGTAGGCAAAAATTTAAATGAAAATATATGAATATAGGGGACAAATTAAATGAAATTTGGAAAAATTATGAAAATGTATGTGCTGATACAAAAATTAAAGAAGTTTTAGATAGAGGATTTGTTTTTTCTGATTCCAAAGTATGTGAAATTCTAATTACTGGAATAAATCCTTCTTTTAATAATAAAAAAGATCGACCCGAGAAACCCAAGATTGGCTTTCCCTTTCCTCCACCTCCTAAAGCAAAGAAACTCGCTTATTTTACGAAATTATTGAATATCGTAAAAAAGGCTTGTCCAGAATCTTCACTGGGTTATACCGATCTGTTTTATTACAGAGGAAAACAAGCTCTCGTTTGGAATTTTCTAAAGGATAAATCAAATGGTGTAATATTTCTTTCAGAACAACTTGCATTAACACAGCAACAAATTGAAGATGCAAAGCCTAAATTAATTCTTGTTTTTAATAAAGGTTCTTACGATTTCTGGGGAAAAAATGCAAAAAAGGATGATAATAATTCATATACAAATGTATGGATGGGTTACGATTTTGAAAAAGTCAAAATGTTTAATCATGGTGAATTATGCAAAATAACTGGGCTAATTGATAGCGAGGAACGCGTCTGTAAAAATATTGATAAAAAAAATCTTGAGGGCACATTAGTCTATTTTTATAAATACTTGGGGCGTACCAATAAACCAACTATGGAAAAAATATCTGATGAGATTAGAAAGATTATAAATGGGGAAATAAAATGACCAATCGCGAATACTTTTTAAGATACCTGGCAATTATTGAGAAGTTACGTACCAGTCATGAAGCAAGTTTTGATGAAATCGGTGATTATTTAAAACGAAAATCAGAAATTATTACTTATAAATGAAATAAAGAAAATATTACAAAAAACTGAAAATTGGAATAAATAAGATTTTATGGCAAATCGCAAACAACTTATTCGATTACTTGCAATCACAGAAAAACTTCGTAACAGCAAAGAAGCAAGTTTTGATGAAATTAGTGATTATTTAAAACGCAAATCGGAAATTACAGGTGACGATTTGAATATAACATTAAGAACATTTCAGCGGGACATTAAGGATATTTATTCGATTTTTGATGTGGAAATAAAATGTAATTCATACCATAAATATTATATTCAATATGATGGATCGGACGAAATGCAGCCAAGAATGTTTGAAGCATTTGATATATTGCATGCTTTAAAAATAACAAATGACCTTTCATTATATATCCATCCCGAAAAGCACGGAGGCGGAACAGAAAATATTTATGGATTTATTCATGCTATAAAAAAACAAATTGTAATAAAAATAACGCACAAGAAATTTTGGGATGCAGAACCTAATAAAAGAAATGTAGAACCTTATGGGTTAAAAGAATTTCGCGGAAGATGGTATTTAATTGCAAAAGATAAAAACTCAAACACAATTAAAACTTTTGGTTTAGACCGCATACATGATATAGAACTCACAAAAGAGAAGTTTAGTTTACCTGAAGATTTTAATGTAAAAACTCTTTTCAAATCTTGTTTTGGTATTGTTATGCCCGAAAAAAATGAAAAACCCGAAAAAATAATACTTTCATTCAGTCCATTAAAAGGCAACTTCATTAAATCACTTCCATTACATGAATCTCAACAGGTTATTATAGACAACGAAAAAGAATGTCGGGTTCAATTATTCATTTATATTACACATGATTTTGTGAGAGAGCTTTTAGCACATTCTGAAGAACTTGAAGTAATTTCACCTAAAAGTTTAAAAAACAAATTGAATCAAATTTATAAAAGTGCATTAAATACAGAAAAATAACTTACAATAAGAAATTCAGGAATTACAATTTAGGACTCTGAATTAAAATATTAATTATCCTTCTTCTTTCATTTATCGAAATAAAAACCAAGTTTGCTTAAGTTGCATTATAATGGGGTGATAATCTGCAATATAATAGCATCGTTAAAATGTGTTATACTGTGAATGGTTAAAATATTAACTTTTTATTTTTTATTAACTCACCCTAACCCTCTCTACACGTAGAGAGGAAACAAATTGTAAAATTAAAATTTTAACCATTTTGAATATAGCTGTTAAAAAAAATATTAGTGTTTTTGCAATTTTTTAATAGCATTGGAACGGGTGTGCACTGCTCATGCAGTGCACACACAGGCGGTATATTTTATTGCCGAGGTAGTGCGGGTTTCAGCGTTTCTGCTTCTAATAAACTTTCGTGTAACTTGACAGGACAGTACTTCGAAATCGGCAACAAAAAATACCGCCAATCCGTTATGTTCAATTTTATAAAAAGCAAGGGAACACCTTTATACAGTAGAAAACCCCACTAACCAATTACTTTATAATTCCGAATTTTAATTATTTGATTTAATATACTTTTTCATTACAACTGAAAATTCTTCCTTTTTTGTTTTAGCAATTAATAATTGTGTACCATCGGAAAGTTCAACCGAACCGCCATCAGTTCTTAAAAGTTTTTTTACAAAGGCAATATTAACAATATGCGATTTATGTATTTTTACAAATTCATTTTCTGGTAAAAGTTGTTCAATTTCGTTCATGCTTTTTGAAATCATAATGCTGCGCTTTAGAGTTAAAAAAATTTTACAATAACTTCTGTCGGCTTCTAAATACATTATTTCGTTTAACGAAACATATTCTACGCCATTTGATGCCGGAATTGAAATTTTTCTTTGAGTTCGATTTTTAATATTTTGAATAAGAGATGTTAAATCGGGTTGAGTTTGTTTACTTTGTTTTTTTCGTTCAATAATTTTATTTATTGAAGTAACAACTTCTTCAATATCAATAGGTTTTAAAATATAATCGGCAACAGCAAATTTTATTGCTTTTAAGGCATAATTATTATAAGCTGTAACAAATATAACATCAAAATTTCGATTAGGAAATGCCTCAAGCACATCAAAACCATTACCGTTAGGCATTTCAATATCCAGAAAAACTATATCTGGCATTTTGTTATTTATTTTTTTTATAGCTTCAATTGCCGAATTTGCTATATCAATAACATTAACTTCTTTGCAATATTCTGATAATATCATTTGCAAAGTTTTTATTGCCCTGCTTTCATCGTCAACAATTATTGCATTTATCATAACAAACTGTTTTATAATGGAAATATTATTTCAACTTTTGTACCTGTTGAATTATTATCATCACATAAATCGGTATAATTTATTTTAAGTTTACCTTTGTGTAATTTGTTAATTAAATCTATTCTCGATTCGGTTATTTGTGTACCGAGCGAAATATGTTCGGGTTTTGTTTGTTTTTTAAATTCATCGGCTTTTTTTCGTCCAATTCCGTTATCTTCAACTATACATTTTAAATTATCGTTTTCAATATTAAAGTGTATTTTTAATTGACCTCCTTCGGTATTACTACGGTGCATAATACCATGCCATATTGCATTTTCAACAAAGGGCTGAATAATTAGTGGTGGAATTGAAATTAATTCTTCATCAGTTTTCACGTTATTAATTATTTCAAACGAAAATTTATTGTCGAACCTGAGTTGTTCTAACTCAACATATAAATTTAACGATTCTATTTCTTTACTTAGAGGAATTATTTCATTTTGCGAATTATCTAATGTAATACGCATAAGTTTAGCAAACTTTGTTAAATATTTATTTGACGAAAGTTTATCGTTATTTAACAAAAAGTACTGAATAGAATTTAAAGTATTAAAAATAAAGTGCGGATTCATTTGTTGGCTTAATGCTTTTTGCATGTATATATTCAAATCATTTTCTAAAGATTGTTTACTGTTTTGGGATTTGTTACGAATGTAAAGGAATAAAATTATTAATGTAATAATTATTATAGAGGCAAGCGTTATTATCCAGTATTTTATTGTTTGCTGATGATAAATTTCGGTTTCTTTTTGTTTTAACTCAAGAATTTTTAGTTGTTTATCTTTTGACAGTAATACTATTTCAGCTTCTTTTATTTCAATTTGAGAGCGATTTTGTAAATCAATCAGTTTATTATAATTTTCGACACTATAAATGGAGTCTTTTAATTGCTGATATTTAACAAAATAACTATATGCTTTGCTAAAATCATTTTTCTCTTTAAATAATTCGGATAACTGATAATAATTTTCAATAATTAAATCAGGAGAATTAATTTGTTTAGCAATATTTATACTCTTGTAATAACTTTCTAATGCTTTATTAATATTTTTTAATTTAAAATAAACATTACCAAGATTAAAGAAATCGCTTGCCAAATCATTATTGTTGGAAGATTTATTGTCGAAATCAAATTTTTTAGTAAAATAAATTAAAGCTTCATTATATTGGTTTAAAGCTAAATATGCTTTGCCCAAATTATTATATCTTAATGCGATATTAAAATTATTATTTAATTTATTGTCAATTTCTAATGCCTTGTTTAAGTAATTTATTGCCTCGTTTGGATTACCCATTTTCAAATAAACCATACCGATATTGTTTAATCGGGCTGAATATAAAGATTTATCTTTATTTAAGCTATCAATTTTTAATGCCTTTTTAAAATACTCTAAAGCTTTTGTATATTGTTTAAATTTAGTAAAAACTATCCCTAAATTATTGTATCTGATAGCAATTTTTGCAGTATCTTTTTTTGATAAATCTATTTTTAGGGCATTAAAAAAACAATCAATTGCTTCAGAATAATTTCCTAAAGCCGAATACGACAAACCTAAATTATTTAATCTGATGGCAATATCGTCTTGTTTTTTATTTTTTTTATCAATTTCTAAAGCTTTTTGATAATAAAGCAATGCTGTATTATTTTTATTATTATAATAATAACAAACACCTTTTTCGTTATATGCTTGTGAAATTAATTCAGGTTTATTTAATTTTAGAGCAATGTTTATAGCAAAATCAACATAAATTATTGCCGAATCGGTGCAAACACCACGATATTTTTCAGATAAATTTAAGTATGAATAATATTTATCATTATCGTTTTGAATTTTTATTATTTCTTTAATACTATCTGTATAATTAGAAGATATTGAAAATTTAAAACAAAATAAAAGAAAAACAATAAGTAGGTTGTTTAGTGATTTCATTATTTTTATTAATCAAACAAATGTAAAATTATAAAATAATTACGAATTAACATTATTAATTTCCTAACAAATCACATTAATTTCCTAACAAAATAAAGAAGTGCCTAAAATGGAATATTTAAGTTTGTAATTTTAACGTTGGAGTGATTCCGAAAGCTATAGGAATCAAAAATTGGCTTTAAGATTGCTTCACTCTGTTCGCAGTGACGGAAGATTTTTTAGAGATGCCTTGTAATAATTAAATTATAAGTGTGGGGGGTAAAATTATACATTATTCTTGGTATAGAGGTATAGCGAATACTAATAACTATTGTTTCATTGCTATATTGTTATTACCTATTATTAATTTAAATGTTTAACAATGAAGCAATAGAGCAATTCACCACGTGGGATAACCCCGTTAAACAATGTAGTGAAAATAAAAAAAAATATCCAACGTGGTAAACCATTATACCTTATACCTATTCTGTACAAATTTATCCAGTTTTTAGTATCACTTTAATTGTCTTTTATAAATTCTATTAGAACGATTTCTTTTTACTTTTGTTTTTGCAGTATATGCTAAGTAATACATTACAGGTATCATAATAAGAGTAAGAAATGTAGCAAAAGTAAGTCCAAAAATAATTGTCCATGCAAGAGGACCAAAGAACATTACATTATCGCCACCTAAATGAATATGTGGATTTAAATTTGAAAACAAGCTGACAAAATCAATATTTAAACCAATTGCAAGAGGTACAAGACCAATAATTGTTGCCGCAGCGGTTAATAATACAGGTGTAATTCTGATTTTTCCAGCTTCTAAAATTGCTTCTTTGGTTTTATAACCACGTTCTTTAAGCACATCGGCAAACTCAACAATTAAAATCCCATTTCTTACAACTATCCCACCAAGTGCAACAATTCCTAACCCGGTCATAATTATAGAGATAGTCATATCAAACATTATAAAACCTAACAAAACTCCTATGATGCTAAATACAACTTCAGATAAAATAATAAAAGCTTTACTAATCGAATTAAATTGTGTAATTAAAATAAAGGAAATTAGCAGTAAAGCCAATACCATAGCTTTTGAAAGAAATCCCATTGTTTCTTGCTGGTCTTCGCGTTCGCCTGTAAGCTTAATATCAATCTTTTCGCTTTTATTAAAACCTTCGATAGCTTTTGTTACTTTTGCCACAACCTCGTTTGCAGTGTAGCCTGTTTTAACATCAGACGATATTGTAATTACACGCTTTAAATTATACCTTTTTATTCCTCCAAATGTATTTTGATATTTAATTTTTGCCACTGCTGCAAGCGGAATACTTCTAAGCAGACCCGAATTCATATCGCGGTAGGTAATTCTATGATTTAGTATTTTATCAATATTATTTCTGGTTTCTTCGGAATATCTTAATTGAACAGGATACTGGTCCTCACCATCACGGTATTTTGTTATTTCTTTACCGTAAATTGCAGTACGTAACTCCATTCCCACTTGTCCGGTCATTATTCCTTCGCTGTTTGCTCTGTTACGGTTAATATCAATAATAATTTCTGGTTTTCCCTGTTCAAAATCCGATTTAAGTAAAGCTATTCCACTTATATTAAGCGAATCGAGATAATGCTTTAGCTTTTCAGAAGCAATAATTAATTCTTCTAAATTGTCACCGCTTATTTCAATATTGACAGGATTACCTGTTGGTGGTCCCATTTTGTTTTTTTCGACAGAAATTTCTGCACCGGGAATATTTTTTACAGATGAGCTTAAAATTTCTAAATATGACGAAGTACTTTCACCATGTCTTTTAGAAAACTCAATAAAATTAACTGTGATTTTAGCAAGATTGGGTGAATTTTTAGTGTCGAACATATCATTTGATGCGCCAAATGCAACATTTGTTATAACAGATTCAACTATAGGATTGTTTTTTCCAATTGTTTCAAATACTTTCTTTTCAACAATTGAGGCAACCGAGTCGGTAACATTTACACTTGTTCCAACAGGCATTTTTATTAGAACAAACAAATTATTTGGTTCACTGTTAGGAAAAAACACAACTTTAGGTTTTGTAATATTTGTTAAAACAATTGTAAAAATAAACAATGCCACCAATCCCATTAATAGATAATAAGGATTACGTTTTGTTATTGACCACGATAGCAAATTTTTGTAACGCTTTAAAATATCTGGAATTACTTTCTTTTGAAATTTCAATATAATATATTGTCCCAAAAACTTATGGAACACATAAAGGATAACAATAAATACAACAAAATTTGCTAATCCAATTTGACTAAAAGCATATAAAACTATAGCCAATGATAAAATTATAAGTGCATTTTTAAGTATTTTTTTAGGAACAAGTTTTTCTACATCATTATTGTGTTTCATAAAGCGAACAGCAAAAACAGGGTTGATGATATAAGCAACAAATAATGAAGCAGTTAAAGTAATAATTAAAGTAGCAGGAATAAAGTGCATAAATTTGCCAACAGTTCCGGGCCAAAATAACAAAGGGAAAAATGGGGCAAGAGTTGTAAGAGTTCCGGAAAGAATTGGAACAAATACTTCGCCCGCCGCTATTTTTGCTGCATTATTAATATCAAGGTTACCTTTACCTTGCTGAAATATCCGATGAGTATTTTCTATTACAACAATAGCATCATCAACAACAATTCCGAGTGCAAAGATAAATGAAAACATTACTAACATATTCATTGTGAAATCGAAACCGGGCATAATAATATACGCTATTGCCATTGATAATGGAACGGCTAAACCAACAAAAATCGCATTTGTCAACCCCATAAAAAACATTAAAATAACTGTTACTAAGACAAATCCGATAATTATTGTGTTATTCAAATCGGCAAGTGTTGTGCGGGTAAAATGTGATTGGTCGCCTGTAATATTAATAGTTATATCGAAAGGAAATTTTTCTTTTTGCAATTCACTAATAAGAGCTTTTATCTGGTCGCTTGCATCAAGTAAATTCTGACCGCTCTTTTTAATAATGTTTAATGTTACAACACTATTCTTATTTAAACGTGCATAACTTTCTTGTTTCTTATAAGAATCAACCACTTCGGCTATATCGCTAAGAGTAAGTAAAGCACCGGAACTGCTTTTAAAATGAATGTTTCTAAGTGTTTCAATATTTTTAAATTCACCTGTTACACGAATAGAACGTGTCATTCCCTGCAAATCAATTGTTCCTCCGGAAATAGTAATGTTTTCAGAAGATATAGCACGTTCAATATCGGTAAAAGTACAAGCTGCCATTTGCATTTTGTACATATCAACATTAATTTGAATTTCACGCTCAAGTGTTCCAACAATATCTACACGAGTAATTTCTTTTAACGATTCTATTCTATCTTGTAAAGTTTCGGCATATTTTTTAAGTTGAGCAATTGGATAATTCCCTGAAATATTTAAAAACATTATTGGAATTTCAGAAATGTCAATATCCATTATAGTTGGGTCGGATTTTAAATCGGTTGGTAAAGTTGATTTAGTTTTGTCAACTGCATCTTTTACCTTTTGTTTTGCTTGTGCTACATCAATACCTGAATTAAATTCAACAACAATTACTGAAAAATCCTGCACACTGTTACTTTTTATTTTTTTTACACCATTAATTGATTTAATGTTTTTTTCGATAGGGCGTGTAATTAAATTTTCAATATCTGTTGGCGATGTTCCCGGATATATAGTGTTTACTATAATTGTAGGAATTACAATTTCGGGAAATTGTTCTTTTGGAATTGTATAATAATTCCAAATGCCGAAAATACTTATAATAAAAACAAGCAGGTAAATGCTCGTTTTATTATCTATAGCCCAACTAGTTGATTTAAATTCTTTTATGTTATATTTTTTCATCTTTTACAAATTAATATGCTAAATTTATTAACAGTGCGCAATTATAATTCGATAATTTCACCCTCTTGCAAATCGTACAAATTAGATGTTAATAAAATATCGCCTTCGGTTAAACCGGAAATTATTTCTGTTAATCCATTATAATTTCTGCCTTGTGTTATAAATTTTTTGGTTATCAAATAATCCTTTGCTTGTTTTTGTGCAACCCAAACAAATTGCCCTTTTGAGTCGTTTTGAATAAGATTTATTGGCAATACAAAAGCACTATCGTTTTTATAATCAAGAATTTTCATCATTGTAATCATATTTGCCCTGTATTCAATATCGTCTGGTTTTAAATAAGATTCTATTTGAAAAGTTCTGTTAATTGGATTAATAAAACGGCTAGTAAAATCAATTTTTGATGCAAATTCTTTATTAACATCAGGGAAGGTTATAATTACCTCGTTTCCCCTTTTAATGTTAGTTGCATAAGATTCAGACACTTCAGAAATAACTTTTACTGTACTAAAATTAATAACCCTAAATGCAATCATTCCCGGAGCCATGCTCTGCCCAACTTTAAGAGGTGCTTCTTCAATAGTACCAGAAATAGGAGCAGTAATTTTATACATTTCAATCTGTTCTTTTATAGTTTTTATTCTGTTTTGCATACTTTCATAATTGTTTTTTGCCGATAAATATTGAACCTCACTTCCAATTTTCTGTTCCCATAATGCACTTTGTTTATCGTACAAATCTTTTACAAATACAAGTGAAGAATTAAGCTCTTCGAGAGTTTGTAACATAACCTGAGCATCAATTTCGGCTAATACCTGTCCTTTTTGAACTACATCACCTTCTTTTACATTAACTTTTGTTACAACACCAATTGTTTTGGATGTTGCAATAACATTATCGGTACCATCAATTTTACCCTGTACTTCAATGTAATGACAAAAAATACTTTTCTTTAATTTTAAAAAAGTTACTTTTGAATTATTGCTATTTAATGCACTATCGCCATTATTTTTTAAATCGCTTTCTAATGATTTTATTTCATTACCTATATTTTCGTATTCTAATTTTAATTTTTCGAGTTTAGCTTTTTTATCTTCTTTACATGCTGTAAGCATTGCTATTGCAGCTATTATTACAAATATATGTCTGCTCATTTTATATATTATTATTTAATGTTTAAAAGTTTTTCCATTTTTGATTTAGCATTTAATAAGTCCATCATCGAAGTGAAGTAGTTTGAAGTTGATTGTAAATATTGGTTTGATGCTTGAGTAATATCCACACTTGAAGACAGCCCTTCTTTATATTTAATTATTGTACGTTTTTGAATTTTATCAGATAGTTTCATGTTTTCTTTACTTGTTTTGTATTTATCAAGCGCTGTTAGCATATCGCTTTTTGAACACTCATATTCCAGTAACAAACCTTGCGATGCCTGTTCTTTAGAAATCCTTGTTTTGTCTAAAGAAATTCTTGCTTGCTGGACTTTTGCGTGCTTCATTCCGCTGCTAAAAATTGGAATGCTGACAGATAACCCTAATATATCGGGAGGAGTAAATGTAAAGGAGTTTTTATTGAAATTTTCGTCGTGAGTATAAAATGCAGCAATATCGGGTAGGTAAGTTGATTGGTTGTATTTTATATTTAAAAGCGACAATTTTTCCTGACTTTGAAGTAATTGTACTTCGGGAGTGTTATTAACTTCAAATGGCTTTATTACTATCTCCTGCAATTTGTTTTCGTTAATAAAACTTTCGATTTTATCAGTAAGTTCAATTTTCTTTGAAATATCAATACCTAACTGAAACTTTAATAAATTATATGCTATTTCAGTTTGGCGTGCAAGCATTAATCTCGAATCGTTAAGGTTACTTAATGTAAGTTTCATTTGGTCAACATCAGTTTCTTCAATAAAACCTTGTGCAAGCATTTGTTCCATTTTATATTTTAACTTTTCAGTATTAAAATACGTTGAATCGAGAACATTTTTATTTTCTTCGGCAACTAAAACTAAATAATATGCACTTGCTACACTTTGTTTTAAATCGTTTTCTGATTTTGTTATTGAAATTTCCGATAAATTTTTGAAAGTTTTTGCAGTTTGCAATCCTACTATATATGCTCCACTAAAAATTAGTTGCGTTGCAGTAATATCAAGTGTTGAACCCCATTTTAAGTCTTTATCGCTTACTGGAGTAGTGGGTGTTGGTGCTGGAATATAACCAAAACCCTGTCCGGGAGCTAAATTACTAAGTGTCTGGTCGGCTCCGTACATCCATGTTCCTAAACTGCTAAAACTCGAAAATTCTTTAATTTTATCAGGCACAGTTAACATATATGTATAACTAAATTTTGCATTTACCTGTGGTAATCCAATAGCTGTAGTTTCCCAAATTTTCTTTTTTGCAGATTCAAAATCTAATTGAGCGTTTTTAGTTAACGGACTATTTTTTATAGCATAACTTTTCGCATCTTCTAAATTAAATTTTAAAATTGAATCATTTTGTGCAATTGTGTTTAATGTTATATAAATCACAAAAAGCAGGGAAACACTTAATTTAATTCTATTATTCATTTTTTAATTCTTTTTCTAAAACTTTAATTCCTTCTTTTGTAGCAATACCTCTAACATGGTAAATAATTAATTCACGGTGAGTACTTTTCTCAAGTAATTCTTCACGGGTAAAAACTCCTGAATGTTGAATACTTATTATCCTCGAAACATGAAGTCTTGCAATAAACTCAGGATTAAAGTCGTTGCGGTATAACTTTTCTTTTATCCCTTTATTCAAATTGGCAAGTATATAAGAATACATGTTTTCAATTACTTTTGCTTTATGTTTTTCATAAACTTTATAGTGATATTTTTTTAAATCGAAGTCAACATTAGGGTTGAAGTTTTTAATTTTATCACTAAAATATTTGTTTATTAAAAAAAGTTCGTGTATTGCATTTTGAGCCGAACTGACTGCCTCGCATAAGTTTTTTAAAACATTCTTTCTTTCGAACTCAAAAACCTGACTTACCAAATCATCTTTATCTTTAAAATGTTCGTAAAGTGTTTTTTTGGATATACCAAGCTCTCGGCTAACATCGTCCATTGTAATACTTTTAATGCCGAAATTATTATACAAACTACAAACCCTGTTAAGTATATTAGATTTTTCGTTTTCCATGGGGGCAAAAATAATAAATAAACACTCGATAAACTATTTTTGTGTAAAAAGTTTATTTTGTTTAATACATTTTAACAATGCAATGTAAGATATCTTGACCTTGATGGTACTTGAAATTGGTTAAACGTTTTTAAGAGTATAAATCGGAGAATAATTATAATTTTGACTTAATAATTCATGTTATGCAAGTAAAAAATTTGTCTCGCAAAGCCGTTTACCCCGTTAGATAAAAACTTCTGGAGAGGATTATTTTTATTGGCATTGTTAATTATGTATAGATTTTATTTTTATTGTCATGTTGACGAAAGAATCATTTATATGTTTATATAAAGGTTATGAGTGGGGCGGAGATTTTTCGCATACACAGAATGATAGTGGGGAGCAAGGTAAAACCCATTCCCTTTTATTCTGATTTTTTTTGTCATTCTGTTCCGAAAGCTATCGGAAGATTTGCGAAGAACTTAGCGAAGCTATCTCATTCACCACGTTAGATATTTGTTAATTAAAAGAGTGAACACTCTTTATTCGCCTTATCTAACGGGGTAAGCACCTTGAAAACTTGTAGTGAGCATGTCGAACTATAAAATTAAAATGTGAGTAATCTTATCAAAAATATAACCTAAAACTATAGTTAGTTAACAATGCAAATGTTTTTAACGCTTTGAAAATTATTGTTAATTTGCACAAGATTAGTTACTAATAATTTACCACGTAGGATATATTTATAAGTTCATCTATCGTTATCCAACGTATTGAACCCCGTGCAAAGTATAAATGAATTTACATATTATACTTAAACGGATTGAGTTTTCGAAAAAAATATCGAAACGGCGAATCGTACTGATGCTGTTTGAGTTTGCAAAATATTTAAAAAGAGACGGGGAATGGACGAAAGGGCGAAACGGTGAATTTGTTTTTGTTTCCCCGATTCTCCCATTCACATTATTTTTTTTGTAAATTTATGTTCGTTGAGTACAACGCCAATTCTCCGATTCCCCCTATCTCCGGTTCGTTAAAATATTTTTGCAAACTATATTTTATTCAGTATAAAAACAAATAAGCAATTTATTTTATGGTTTTGGTCTTATAAGCAAATATGCGCTTGAAAATGTACAACCACCACCAGATTGCCATCCATACAAATGTACTTCCCAACCATTGCTAACACCTCCGCTCCAATCTTTCCAAGGGCTTGAAACCACATAACCTGTTTGAGTAGAAGCCCATGTCCAAGCATCACCAGAAACTATCGGATAAACTTCTGTTGTTCCATTATGTGCTCTCAGTTGAAAGTTATTTGTTCCAGATGCGCTTGTTACCCGGATAACAATTCTCACTTGAATTTCTCCTCGGGGGTCGAAAAGGTCGGGATCAATTCCCGATTCACAATCAATTAAATCTGCGCCTGCTCCATTGCTCATTGTATAAGGTGTTTGTCTTAACGGGATGGTATATATCATATTGGGGGATTTTATATAAGCTCCGTCCACCACAATACCATAATTATCTACCGGAGTAAATGCACCATTGGTAAAAGTGGGTTTAACATATAAAGCGGTTAATTTATTGTTATTTGCTGCGGCTGTGAGTGTTTGTTCAATATTTACGCCTTTTGCTACACCACCCGATGCAGTAACAGCCTTTTTAACTTCAAAAGGCCAGTTGATAGTTAAAGAACCGACACAAACATTACCTTCATCATTAACAACAAGTGAATACGTATCGCTACTATTTCGCACACTCAATCCATAAGTTGTGTTTGAGCTTCCAAAACCTTTTATATCTGTGGTTGCAAGAGGATTTGTATTGCCGATTCCGAGTTTGCCTTCGCCTGTTAATCGCATACGTTCCAATAACCCGCCATAAGCTCCTCCGCCTCCATGAACATTAAACAATAAATCGCTTCTGCCATTTGCTGATGTCAATGTTAATCCAATAATTTCAGCACCAACATTAGACGATTCACTGGTTGAATTAATTAATCTAATTCCGGAACCAGTGTTATCTGCTATAAAATCACTTCTTACAGTCAACAATTTACTTGTAGCACCGGATGTTCCTCCAACAATATCTAAAAGTGTATTAGGGTCATCGGTGGTATTTCCAATGATTGCTCTTCCATTTCCTCTAAAAGAAGCATATTCTGTACCGCCACCTTTTAGAACAAGAATTTTATTTGCAACTGCGGTACTTGCTACATTCAATTCAAGTGCATAATTGCCTGTTACGCCTCTATTGTTCCAAATTTTTGCACCTAAAAAGGGTCCTCCTGCATTGAGAGTTTGAACTTCTAAGTATGCAGTAGGTGAAGTTATATTAATTCCAACATATCCCTTCGATGTAATTCTCATTCGCTCAGTTAAGGCAATAGGAACAGTATCATTTGTAAAAAAACGTAAATCCCCAGAAATATTTGGAGCTGCACTTACACCTGTCAAATAACTTTCAATACTTGCAGTTCTTCTATCTGTAGTATTTACAGAAGCATGAAAATTTAATTCACCTACTTTATTTCCGGCAGTTGTCTTATTTGCACCTAATTGTAATTGAGCAAAATCTGTTGCAGCAGTTCCACCATCAAAAATATGCAATAAAGTAGTAGTAAGTCCACTTGGATATGCTGTTGCAAAAACTGTTCCTATACCAATACGGACAGTATTTCCATTTGCATCAGATTTAATTCTCATCTTTTCGTAATTATTAGCAGCAAAAGCAAAGTCAACGGCATTAGTAGTACCAATAAAGTTATTGTTGATAGTTGTTCCGTACGATGATGTTGGTGAAGTAATGTTATCGTTCCCGGTAATCATCCATCCTTCTTTGCTTATCATAAAGCGAACCCAATTTGGGGCGACAGTAGTGCCTGCGTTATAATAATAGCCGGGTGTTCCCCACGAAACGCCAGTATTATAAACCAACAAAGAATTTGCAGGATTAGTAATGGTTGTACCATCATTTACACCTATCAGGGTATCACGCGGTATAAGCAATCCTTTTTTTGCAAAACTAATATCTAAACCTGCACTCGCATCTGGGTTTGTACCAGAATCATTGATTGCAACCTGAGCATATAACAAGGTAGAAGTAAAAACGGAAAAACAGGCTGTGATAAATGTTTTTATCTTATTCATGGTTACAGTTCTTATAGTTTATCTATTGACAAACATCAAATATTTACTACAAAAATAGTTTTTTTATTTGTTATTTTCTCACTTTACGCAAAAAAGAATTGCACTACTCGGTATCTTTGTTTTAAATAATAAATGTTTAGCGATAAAACATGTTGTTTACCCGAAAAAACATTAATTTTTTTTTGTTCACTATCAGATATATTGAATGTATGCAAATTTAAAAAGCAAAAGAAATTGCCAAGACGCTAATATGTTAATACTTTGTTATCATTGTTAATTTGCTACTTATCGCCAAGCTATAGCAAAGTTATGTTAGCTGTAAGGCGTTTTGTTGTCATCATTTATTTTGTAAGTCCCCCAACGATTTTATTATATTCTATGTCGTTTGGTTCCCATAATTCTACTTTGTTTCCTTCAATGTCAATGATGTGAACAAATTTTCCGTAATTATATGATTCGATTGTGTCGGCAATTATTACACCTTCTTTTTGAAGTTCTTTAACAAGAGCTTCCAAATTTTCAACCCGATAGTTTATCATAAAATCCTTTGTCGAAGGTTCAAAATATTTTGTTGTTTCAGCAAAGGGCTCCATTGTGTAAACCCTTTTTTTGTTGAGTCTGCACCTTGCCACCATTCAAAATTTGTTCCATACTCATCGGTGTTTAAACCCAAGTGTTTTTTATACCATTCTTTCATTTTTTTGGTGTCTTTACACTTAAAAAAGATACCACCAATACCTGTTACTTTTTTCATTTTTATATTGTTGTTAGATGGTTTTGTAATAATTGTATTAAAAGCTAAACCAAAACAAAATGATGTTATAATTGCTAAAATTATTAAAGTTGTTTTTTTCATTTTTGATTAAAAAATAAATTGTTAAAATTTTCAAATAAATTCATATAAATTATTTTACAAACATCGCTTCATCTATTTATTTTTTATTACATTCCACAATATTTTCTTCAATATTTTTTTTGTCAGTTAAAGTAGAAATTTCGAGTGTTAAAGCATTTCTATAACATTTAGCAGCTTTATTAAATTGTTTACGGCTTTTGTAATAATCTCCAACTATTTGCCATGTATAATAATAATTGGGATTCGAATTTTTAAATTGTTCTATTTTATCGTTAGAGATTTCACCAAATGATTTATTATTTGTATATAAAACAATATATTCCTTACAAATTTTGTAATATTTAAACTTTTTGTAGTGGGTAGAATATAAAAAACTGTCGGCTTTAATTATTTCGTTAACATTGTAAACTATTTTAGTGTTTTTTATATTAAAAGTATCGCTGAAAATTTTATTTAAATCGTAAACTAAATATGAACCAAGCTGGTATGGTGATGTGGAAACATAAACTTTTAATTTTTTGGGCTGAAAAATTATTGAGTGATGTGCAATAAGCTGATTAATAGACTTTTCGTTTCCCATACCAATATCTATATTTTTTAACCCTTCTCTGTTGCGTAATATTGTAGCTGCAGTGTTTGGAGAAATAACATTATATTGTAAAAGTAATTCTTTAACTCTAAAATATCTGTATAACGACGAGCTATTGAGCATATTTTCAATATTGTTTTTTTTGGCTTTTAGCGAATCGCTCTGAAAATGATTTGTGCAAATTATATAATTTGTTTTTGATTTATATTCAAATTGTTTTGTTGGTGTTTTTTCAATTATTACAGCATCGTTATCGTAAGCAGAGCCAACAAGAATAGATTCTGAAACAAATGTTTTAAATTTACCTGCAATTTGTTTTGCATCATTTATGTTTTTTGCATATTGTAAAATATTTCGTGTAACAATTGAAATTGGTGTAGCAACAGAATATGGAATTTCTGAAGTTCCTGCGTTAATTGTAACTGTAATCCCTTTTTCGTTCATTCCCGAGCAGGCACCAATCATTCCGCCCCATGTAATAAACATAAATTTATAACCGGAGTCGGGTTTAACAAATTCCACAATTTTATTTTTTGCAAACTCATCGCCAACATAAAAATCGAAATTTCGTGCAATTAGTAACGAAGAATCAGCCGACATTTCATTTTTTACAGCAAACGAAGTACAACCAACAATATGGTATGTTATTAAGGCATGACCAATATCGTGAGCTGCATGATAATTTAAAATACGAGAATATGCTGGTCCAATAAAAGAATATTTTTCTGATGAATATTGCGATATCCCATAAATTTCCTGTAAATTTTCGGGAGGAATATATTTGTCAATGTTTCTATTAAAAAAGGCAACAATATATTTTAAAAAATTAAGGTACCACCGCGATGGAACAATTTTCAAAATCTGAGCAATAAATGCTTTTTCTTGATATTCAATTAAATTTTGAGTTAACATTCCTGTTTTTACACCTCTTTCATAAGGATTTCCTTCAACATAAAGTTCCCATAAGTTATAAGAATTATGATTTAACCAACTGTTATTGCAAATTGTTAAACTATCACTTATTTTTTCTGATTTTATGTTATTTTTTAAAATTGGAACTTTTGGCGGTTTAACAATCAAAGAGAGAAAAAACAAAAGTAAAAATATAATTATTATTACTAAAAAATAAATAAATCTTTTTAGAAAAGGATATTTATGTTTACTGGGCATCTTTTATTTTTTGTATTAAATAATCGAAGCCAACAAGTTCACCACAAGTTAATAACGATGAAACTGTTACACCTAAAATTCCATGTAAATTAATGTTTTGTCCTGTTAATAATAAATTTGGAATTTTGGTTTTTGGTAAAATATAAGTTTTAAGTGAGTTGTTGCAATCTTTCATTATTCCGTAAGCCGAACCGTTTATTGTGCCGGTATAATCGCGGTTTGTAAGCGGAGTTGATGTATAATATGCTTTAATTTTATTCGAAATTCCGGGAAAAACTTTTTCAACTTCTAAAATAAGTTTTTTGGCTTTTTGTTTTTTAAAAGTTTTATAATCTTCGCCTCTGTGTTCAACTTTTGTATGCTCCCATTTTTTCACCTCATCGAACTTCATATAAGTAATTACTGTCATGCTTTCGGCATACTCAGTTGATTTAGCGGTTGCTGGAGTATATAACATATAACCATCGGGCCATGCTTCAGGAGAATAAATTTCGGTTCCCCAAACATTCTTATTGTTGTTACGATAGTAATTATAATTCATGTATTTGAATGTGTTTTCTTTAAAAACAATATACAATGAAAACATTGAAAATGTTTGTTCAAGCGAATTGATGCGTTTTTTATATACGGCTCTGATTAAGTTTGAATTTGTAAGCTCTAAAGTTTTTTGAGGATTAATATTTGAAATAAAATAATCGGAATATATTTTTTCGTTATTTGCAAGTTTTATGTGCAAAATATTTTGGTTACTGCCCGAAACAAATTCAACAACTTCCGACTTTGTTAAAATTGTACCACCGTTTTCTTTTATTTCTTCAGAAAGGATATTCGATATTTGTGAGCCGCCATCAACCATTCGCCATGAGCTTTGAATAAGTGAAAAATTTATTATCCCATGCAGATACAAAGGCGAGTATTTAGGATTTCCGGCATACAATGAGTTTAACCCTGCTAAAACATTCTGAAGTTCATAATTATTTGTAAGTGAGCAAATAAAATTGTGTGCGTTTTCGTTAAAATGTTCATTTACAAGTATTCCGCTTGTTAATGGCTTGTGTTCCTGATGAAGTAAAACATTTAAATACTCTCCAATATCTTTTAATTTATTTATGTAATTTGTTATTGCAGTTCTTTCGTCAGGAAAGTATTCGGTTAATGTTTCAATAAAATTATCAAATCCCTGAGCATAATTATACTTTTTTCCTGCAATATCAATTACATCAAATGAGTTTATATCTAGCCGCTTTAATTTTAATTTTTGTGTTAACCCAAAATATTTAAACAAGTAATTTAAAGGTTCACCTTCGCCCATGCTCCCGAAATAGTGCATACCTGTGTCAAACAAGCAATTATTTCTGACAAAAGTTTGTAAACATCCGCCAAGTTGATTATTTTTCTCGACAATTGTAACTTTATATCCTTCTTTGCTTAAAATATATCCACAAAGCAATCCACCTAATCCAGCACCTACAATTACTACTGTTTTATTGCTCATCGTTTAAAAAAAGTTTAATGTTTCGATTTTATGGACCGTGGTCATACGGTTGTCATTCATGGTCATACAGTTGTCATACATGGTAATACGGTTGTTATACGTGAGCATACAATTGAGTGACCATTGTTTGGCTATTGTGTGACCATTGTTATTATTGTTCATATTATTCGGCATTGCTTTCAATTATTTTATTAACAAGATATTCTTGTCCAATTATTTCGGCACAAGTCATTACTGACGATATTGTTACGCCTAATATTCCGTGCATATTCAAATTTTGTCCTGTAAAAAACAGGTTTTCTATTTTTGTTTTTGGCAAAATTATAGTTTTTAACAGATTTTTACTTTCTTTTAAAATTCCATAAGACGAACCTTCGGGAGTTCCTGTATAATCGCGATATGTTAATGGTGTTGAAGTATAATAACAATTAATGCTGTTTCTTAAATTTTTGAATTTATTTTCAACAACGTCCAAAAGTTTTTCTGCTCTTTGTTTTTTAAATTCAAGATATTCTTCCCCGCGTTGTTCAATCCAGGTATTTTCCCATTTTTCAACATCTTTAAAACTCATGTAACTCATTATTATTAAGCTGTCGGCATATTTTTCCGATTTTGAAGTGGCTGGAGTATATAGCATATAACTATCGGGCCATTCTTTTTCAAAATAATTTTCGGCTGACCATACCGATGAACTGTTGTGACAGTAATGATTATAATTTTGATATTCGAAAGTGTTTTCTTTTAAAACCACATAAATTGTAAACATCCCAATAGTGTTTTGCAATGATATTACCCTGTTTCGGTAGGCACTATAAACCTGATTGCCTTCAATCATCTTTAAAGTGTTAACCGGATGAATATTTGAAATTACAATATCGGTATTAAATTGTTCTCCTTCTTTGGTTTCTACACTTGTAATTTTTTTATCTTTAAAAATTAATTTTTTGACTTCTTTATTTCGTAACACTATGCCACCATTTGATTTAATTACTTTTGTAAGTTCAATTGCAAGATGATGACTACCATCAATTAAACGCCACGAACTATTTATAAACGAGTGATTTATAAGTGAGTGAATATAAAATGGTGTAATTTTAGGTAATCCTGCATAAAGCATACTCGTTCCGCATAAAACATTTTTTAAAATGTTATTTTCTGTTAATGTGTCAAAATATTCCGAAACGCTTTGTTCGTAAGAATCCCAACCCGCCATTTGATATTGTTCGGTACTAAGATTGTATAATGGAAACTCTGAACTGATTTTTTTTATATCGTTTACATATTTTGTTATTGTTTGCCTTTCGTCAGGAAATTTTTGCACTAAAGTTTCAATAAAATTTTCATGTCCCTGTGCAAACTTATATTCTTCGTTGTTAAATGTTACAATTTCAAACCCATCGATATCCATTCTTCGTAACTTCAATTTATCAATAATTCCAATGTATTTAAAATACTTATAAAGAATCTGGCCTTCGGCTAAACCTTCGGTATAATTTAATCCGGTATTAAAAATGCAGCCCTTTCGTGCAAAAACCTGAAGGCATCCACCAATCTGTCGATTTTTTTCAAGAACAGTAACATTATACCCTTCTTTGCTTAAAATGCAACCTGTTAGTAATCCGCCTAATCCACTACCTATAATTATTACTTTTTTAATAGCCACTTATTTTCGAAATTGTTTGCAAATATAAAGAATTGCTCTTTAAAACAGTAAAACTATAATAATCTGCTATAAATCAGTAGTTTTCACATAAGTTTATTAAAAACAAAGGTCTGTGTGCCACCGACCAGGGAGAAAGAAATACTAATATTTAGCAAATTGTTTTGTGTGCCACAGACCAAGGAATGGATGACTACTCAATTAACGTTTATTACACCAAAGGAGAATATTAAAAAGATTAATTTTATTGGTTTAATTATATAATGCTTCGGTATTTTTTTCTTCTAAAAGGGCTAAAGCCCTGCAATAATCAGGGTTTTATCAATTACCCCGACCTTAAGGTCAGGGCTATTCAAAACCCAAGAAAACAAAGGGCTTCAACCCTTCATTAAAAAATATTAACAAAGTATTGATTATAAATAAAGACTGTAAAAACGAATATCAGACAAGCTATTATTTAGTGTCTGTCCATAATGTCCGATTTTTTCGTTATACCCCAGTACGCTTCGCTACGGGGTAAACTCGTTTTGAAAACAGTCATTTACTACAGTAAACTCCTTGGTTTTCAAAACTTCATATTCCTCAAACTCGAACATTATTAATCAGACACTGATTTTATAGACAGGCACTATTTAATTGGATTTACAATTGATATATCTTTAATGTTTTTAAAATCTTTTTCATTATTTGTATAGAGTTTAGCATTATAAATTTTTGCAGTTGCTGCAATAATTGCATCAGCAACAGACATATTATATCTTTTACGATAAGAAATTGCTTGTTTTATTAATTCTTCAGTTATAGGTAAAATATCCATGAGTTTAAACATCGCTTCAAAAAATTTAGTTTGTTCAGTTGTAATCTTTGGAAAACCTAAAACTTCTAATTGTGAAATAATTGAACAACAACTTTCATAATTCTTTAACAAATCGCGAAGTGATTTATGATGTTCAGATGCAGCATAAATTATAATATTGCTGTCAAGTAAAATCATAAATTACTTAAGTTAATGTTTCTGTCAGCCCTTGTATTTCTTTGCCATTCACTTATATCACCAAAATTGGAAACATCAACACCTTTATCAATTATTTTCAATAATTTACTTAGTTCAGTAGATTTAGATTTTAATTTATAAGTGTAAAAAAATTTTCTTATACCTAATTTCTCTGCTATTGTAATGAGCAATATTAAATCTTTGTTGTTATCTATTTCAAAGGTTATATGTTCCATAATTATTCGTAATTATAAAGTTACACAAAGATAAAGAAATTTAGAAAATTAAATAATAAATATTTGAAAATTTTATAACATTTTACAATTATAATACAGTATAAATTTACACGATGTTATAAATTGTTATTTGCAATATCATTTTTATGCATTTAAATTATTTTGAGGTCTTGTTTTATTTGAGCTTTTATTATCTTGTTTTTAACAGCACCCTCTGTAATTAAATCAACCTTCAAACCCAATTTCTTGCTTAATTCATTTTCAATTTTAATTAATTGAAGAAGTGAAGGAGTTTCTTTAAATTTTACTAACAGGTCAATATCGCTATTTGCATTTTGTTCACCTCTTGCATAAGAGCCAAACACTCCCAATCTCTTTAGGTTATATGTTTTAAGATAATCAATAATAATATGTTCAATCTCCTAGTGGCTCATTAATTAAATTTGAACAAAAATAAGAATAAATCAAATAATGGCAAAATAAATTAATTGGGATTAACATCAATTCCCCTAAGCTTCGTGACTCGCAATGACTTAGTGTGTAGTGCAGATTCTTCGCTCACTCAGAATGACAGTGGGGAGTAATGACATTGTACTATTTGTTATATCTAAACTCTTTTGTCATTCTGAACGATTAGTGAAGAATCTTATATTAAGTATAACACATCCGATAGCCATCGGATTCAAATGTAATAATACTTTGTATGTGTATAAAGTTCCTAAACCTTGAGTAGTGGTTCAAAAACCTTTAAAAATAAATATTTGGCAGTTTTAGGTGGTCTTATATGCTGTTAAGTTCTATGATATAAAATAATTGTTAAAACTGACGCTAATATTTTTTTATGTGATTCTTCCATTTCATCAAAGTGCCTTTGCCCGAGATTCATTGCTGCGTGTATTCTTCCTACCGCTGCTGAAATTAAATTTTGTTCTTGAATGTCATTAAACCCTCCTTGTTCAAGTATAGATGAATAATCTTTACCAATCCACCGATTACCCTTCTTTATTATTTGCCAATGAATTGCTTCTATTGTGTTTTCAGCAAGAATATTTTCATTATCATGATACCTTTCAGGTGGATTCTTCTTCGCAATTTCATTAATTAAATGATTCAGTTGATCTGCATAGCTACCTTTTTCAATTAAATATAAATTACTTGTATTATCCCATGTTAATTCCAAATTTGGTTTAATGTGAGATAATGGTCTTAATACCATCCAGTCCAAGTCTTGGCTATTGTGAAAAAATCTTTTAATCATTCCACTTATTTCATCTACTTGTACATTCATAATCATCATCATCAAAAAAAAATTACATCTTATTTTTCAGAAATAATCTCCTTAAAATAAATCTTTGATTCTTCTATGTAAATGAGAATATCTTTGTTATACAAAAATTATTTATATATTGTTATAGCATTATATTTAATCCTCCTAATATTCAATTCCATTTTTATTAATATTTCACTTATTGTAATTGTTTTTTTCAATAGTGCCAACAATTTTAATGTCTATACCTTTTAGTCTTTCTATCTTTTTTAATTCTTCTTGTACTTTTTCAACATCTTCTTTTGGTACAATTATATCTGATATGTCGTCTTTTGAAAAACTAATGTGATTTAAAACTTTATTTCTTTCAAGATCATTTGTTAGAAACTCTTCTTTTGTTAAATAAGATTTGAATCCAAATAGTCTGCTTGGTTTGTATCTCCATTCTCTTTCGTCATAAAATTTATAGTTTGGATCTTTAAATCCATTTGATTTTCGTTCATAATAACCAATATATGGTTTTACAAACATTGTTAAATCAATTAATTCGTCATATAAATTTATAACATCAGTCATAGTTTCTTGTTCGGCATATTTTAGACTTTTGTAAATTTCTCTGATTTTCCTGTTGTTTTTAGTAATATTTCGAGCACAATCGTTTAAAATGTGTCTAGTTTCTGAATAATTTGGTAGATATAATACTGGACTAATAGCGTTTTGTGCTCCCAATTGTTTTCTAAGCCCAATTGCATATTGTCCATATACTGAAATTTGCTGTTGAACAAGGTTTAATGGAATATCACAGAAACAAACTATTGGTATAGCAAATTCATCGGTTATATCATTTTCATCTTTATCAAAAAGTCCAAATTTCTCTAAAGAATACTTTATTCTAAATCCTTCTTTTAATATGCTAATTAAATTATCTATTGAGTTAGTGTAATGAAAAAGACTGTTTGAACTTATATTAGTGTTTTTTTCCATTTCTATATCCTTTTATTTTGTGCATAATATGTTCATTCCAAAACTATTTTTCTTAAAATCAATCCTCCCAATACTCAACTCCACTCTTATTTATAAAACCCCATTTGCCATTCTTTTTTACAGGAGCATAACCTTCTGAAAAACTATATGCAATATCATAAAACGGAGTTAATTCTTTACCTTCTTTATTTATAAAACCATATTTGCCATTCTTTTCTACACGAGCATAACCTTCTTTAAACCTATATGCAAAGTCATAAATGCAAGGGATAACAATAGTTTTATCAGGTTTACAATAACCCCATTTATCTTTTTTGCGGTATGGAATTAATATTTCTTCAACTTTTATAAGTTTACCAATAATAGAAAGTTGTTTCCCAACCCTTTCGATTGATTGAGGTGTGTATTTTATTAGAGAATTATTTTTGTCCATTTTCTAATTTTTTTAGTTCTTGCAATATGTTATTTTTAGTTTCGGTAAAATAGTTATCCCAGTTTTCTATTTTTGTTATAGTAATATATGTTTCATTGTTTTTTAGTTTCTTTAAATTATTTTCGAGTTCTTCGAGTTTTAATTTAAGTTGCGTAACAATTAGCAATAACTTTTCTTTTTCGCTTATTTTTTCGGAATTGCTTTTAAAAACGCCTTTTTCCAAGTTTTTTAAAATTTCATTTACTTTCTTTAAATCATTTAAATCGTAAGCTTGTTTTAGAGCATTAAACACTTTTTCGGCTTCTTCTTTAAATTCATCGGAAACAACATCGGGGTGGCAAAGTTTGGAAGCTTTACGAAATAATGATTTCAAATCTTTTTGCTCATCTTCGGAAAGCTCAAATGCTTTTTTATCTTTTGTATGGTTATAATTATTTTCAAATTCGTTAAAGTCATTTTCGGCTTCTTCAAATTCAGCTTTCTTTGTGTCGTCTTTTTCGGCTTCTTTTTTAAGTTTTTCTTTTCTTATTTTAAGTAATTTAATAAGATATTCGCCTAATTCGCTATTGTATCTTATTTCAAAACCACTAATTAATTTTTCTATATCAGTTTTTTCATCTTCAATTGAGCTTAACTGTAATTCGAGCGATTTAATTTCGAGTTTTAATGCAGAAATATCCGGGTCAATATAAACTGCAATTTGTTTATACTTGTTTACAATTTCAGATATTAATAAAACAGCTTTGCTAAAATTAGATTTTTCAATTAAAATAATAATTTCGTTAATATTAGATATAACATCAGATACATTTTGATTTTTAACAAGCAGTTTTATTTTTTTAACCTGATAATTAATATCTTCTGTGTCTTCAAGTATGATTATATTTTTTAATGTTTCGAGACGGATTAAAATTTTACTTATGTCAAAACTATCCGTTTTAATATTAAGATATTTCTCTTTAATGGCATTTATTTCAACTGCAAATTGTTTGGCAAGTTCAGGGTTCTCTTTAATTATTGTAATATTTTCATTGTTATTTTTTGCCTTAACACTCCAATTGTATGAGCCGGTTATAATTGTGTCGTAATCAATAATGCAGAATTTATTGTGCATTATATTTTCATGTTCTTTACCGCTACCAACAAACCAAAAATTACTGCCTAAATTATTGAGTAAATCATATTCAATTCCAGAATTTTTATTTATTTTATCGTTAACAATCAGAAGTTCAATTTTAACTTTATTCTTTGCTTTATCGCAAAGTAAATTAAAAATATCTCTATCGGTAAACCAAGCTACTGCTATTTGTATAGAGTAATTTGCTTTAGAAATTTCTTTTTTAATATGAAATTGAATATCTTCGAAATACGCTTGAGTTTGCATGTTAACTTTATTAATGTTCAAATTTACAAAAAAATTAAATACAAAATAATTACATGCAATTTGTTATTATTTAAAATCAATTACATGTTTTTAATTTATCGCGACAATATGTCGCAATAATTGTCGGGAAAAGCGATAAACATTACTTATTAATTATCTATCGCGACACAAATTTACAAAAGAATTTAATAACTGTTGTTATGCAAAATAGATTTATTAGAAACCTCACCCTAAATCCCTCTCCAAGGGAGAGGGACTTGCTAACACATCAGGCAATTCGGGTTTTATCCCCCCCTCTCCTTTGGAGCTTGTCTATGCACACAATTATAAAATAAGAAATTAACATCACAAAGTTAATAAAAATACAGTAGCAGAGAATAACT
>MENF01000074.1 GCA_001769035.1 Bacteroidetes bacterium GWA2_32_17 | reverse complement strand
TTAACACAGATTTAAAACAATCTTTGATTGTTTTTTGGAAAAAATCTGTGCAAATAATCTGCGATAATCTGTAAATCTGTGGCAAAAATATAAATTTTTAAATAAGTCAATATCAAATACATATAAAATTATAAACAGATGAAAAAAACAATTTTAATTTTTACAGCATTAATAGTTTTCAAGATTAATACTCCTGCTCAAACTGTTACCGATTACGATGGCAATATTTATAATACTATAACAATTGGCACTCAAATTTGGACGAAAGAGAATCTGAAAGTAACACATTACCCTGACGGTATCCTTATTCCAAATATTACAGATAGTATTCAATGGAAAAATTTAACTACATCTGCTTATTGTAATTATAATAATACCGATTCGTTTGCAAATATTTATGGTCATTTATATAACTGGTATGCTGTAAACTACGTTAAAAATGTTTGTCCTTCGGGTTGGCATGTTCCGAGTGATTTTGAATGGGTAACACTTACAACTTATTTGGGTGGAGAAAATGTTGCAGGAGGTAAAATGAAAGAAGCTGGTACAACACATTGGTCAAATCCCAACACAGGTGCAACAAATTCAAGTGGTTTTACAGCTCTTCCTGGTGGAGACCGTAATAATAGCGGAGGTTTTGAAAATATTGGCAAAAGTTGTCTGTTTTGGTCTTCTATTCAATTCAACGATTTAAACGCATTGTATCGTTACTTAAATTACTACTCTACAGAAGCAATCACTGTCAGCTCGTTTAAAACCTATGGTTTTTCGGTACGTTGTTTAAAAGATACTTCTTCTAATGTCAATATCATTGATAATAGCAAATATTTGAATATTTATCCAACATTAGCAACCACTCAAATTTATATTGACTATAAAGAAATAGAAAGATTAAATTTAACAATTTACAATGTTGTTGGAAAATGTATGTTGCAAAAAGAATTAAACAATGGTTCGAATAAAATTGACATTAGTTTTATACCCCAAGGAATTTATGTAATAAAAGTTTCAAGTACAAATTGGACAATTCAGCAAAAATTAATAAAAGAATAAGTATTTTATTTGTGAAGAAATTAACGTAAAAAAGACAGAGATTCGAATATTTGCAGCAAAATGACAAAATAATCATTTTTCCACACACACCTTCATAATATTATTAATTGTATTTTTGAGAAAATAATATATTCAATGACTAAAGAACAAGCAAAAAAGGAAATTGAAAAATTAGTTAATCGTTTTGAATCACATATTGAAGAATATAAAAATAGTGATTATAACGAAACGCAAACAAGGCGTGACTTCATTGACCCGTTCTTTAAGACACTTGGTTGGGATATTGACAACGAACAAGATTATGCAGAAGCATACAGAGAAGTTATTCATGAAGCAAAACAAAAGGTAAAAGAAGGAAAAATTGAAAGAACTAAAGCACCTGACTATGCTTTTAGAATTGGAGGTAAGAAAATATTTTTTCTTGAAGCAAAAAAACCAAGTGTTTCATTAAAAGATTCTGTTCATCCAGCGTATCAAGTAAGAAGATATGGTTGGAGTGCAAAACTTCCAATTTCAATAATCACAGATTTTGAAGAGCTATCTGTTTACGACTGTACAAAAAAACCAATTCCAACTGACAAAGCAGTCGTTGCAAGACTAAAATACATTACTTATAAAGACTACTTAAATGAATTTGATTTTATTTGGAATACTTTTTCAAAAGAAAGTGTATTAAAAGGCAGTTTCGACAAATTTGTAAAAAGCGATACAAATAAAAAAGGAACAGCAACTGTTGACTTTGAATTCCTTCAATCGCTTGACAAATGGCGAACATATCTTGCAACTTCCATTAGTTTAAATAACAAAAATCTTGACGAGGATGAATTAAACTTTGTTATTCAGCAAACAATTGACCGACTAATATTTATGCGAATAGCAGAAGATAGGAATGTTGAATTTTACGGACAATTAAAGAATTGTATAACAAAGGGCAATTATTATCAAAATCTATTTGAAGTATTCAAAAAAGCAGATGAAAAGTATAATAGTGGTTTGTTTGACTTTAAAAAAGATAGTTTAAGTAAAAATGTAACAATAGATAATAAAGTAATTAAAAATATTATTACAGAACTTTATTATCCAAACTGTCCTTATGAATTCTCCGTTTTATCAGTTGAAATTCTTGGAAGTGCTTACGAACAATTTTTAGGAAAAACTATTACAATTGACAAAGCACATATTGCAAAGATTGAAGAAAAACCGGAAGTTAGAAAAGCAGGCGGAGTTTATTATACTCCCCAATATGTCGTTGAATATATTGTTAAAAATACCGTTGGAAAATTAATTGAAGGAAAAACACCAAAAGAAATTGAGAAAATTAAAATAGTTGACCCTGCCTGCGGCAGTGGTTCATTTTTAATTGGTGCTTTTCAATTTTTACTCGATTATCATAAGGACTTTTATTCAAATAAAGGAAAACCAGTAAAAGGGAAAAAGGAAAGTACATTAACACCTGAAGAAAATCTTACATCGGCAGAAAAAAAGAAAATTCTTATCAATAATATTTTTGGAGTTGATCTTGATATTAACGCAGTTGAAGTAACAAAACTTTCTTTGCTTTTAAAATGTATGGAGGGCGAAACCGAAGCTTCAATTAACCAACAATTAAAATTGTGGAACGAAAGAATTTTACCCGACCTTGACAATAATATAAAGAGTGGAAACAGTTTGATTGATGAAGATTTTTATGCAGAAGAACTTTTTGAACAAGAAAGAAAAATTAAACCTTTTAATTGGCAGAAAGCGTTTCCGGAAGTGTTTAACGTAAAAACAATTGAAGACGAAGAGGAATTAAATATGTTTCATATTACTTGTGTGATGCACAACACAAGAACCTCTAAAAGAATGATTGATAACAAAGTTAAAGTAGGTAAACCTGAATATTTGAGTTTATCGGAAGAAAATAAACTCATTGAAATTATTGAAAAAATCATAAAAGACGAGAACTTGGAAATTCTAGAATTTAATATTAGTGCCGACCATATTCATTTTGCAATAGTTTGCCCATCAAATAAATTAACCGCTATTGTTGGAAAAATTAAATCTATTTCGGCAAAAGAATTCAATATTTGGCGTGGCATTACAATGTCATTGGCAAAAGACCAAACTACAGAACAGACAATAGTGTCAACGGATTCTACAAGGGGGCATACCCCTGATTCTACAAGGAGGCATGCCTCCGATTCTACAAGGGGGCATGCCTCCGATTCTACAAGGGGGCATGCCCCCTTGTCTTCTCGAGGAGATGCCCCCTTGTACACACCGCGAGGTGAAACTCAAAATTCATTGTGGGCTCAAAAATTTAACCAAGTAGAAATTAAAGATGACAACCAACTACGTAATGTACTACAATATATTAAAAACAATCGCATAAAACACAAGCTACCAACGCTTAGCGAAGAATCACAAAATAGAATTAAATCTTTTGTTACTTCTTACAATGATGCTTTTAGTCCAAAAATACAAAACGGTGGTTTTGATATTGTTTTAGGTAATCCACCTTGGGTAGATATTAAAGGACATCCGCAAGAATTAGTTAAATATTATTTTGATAAATTTTCTACAACAGAAAACCGAATTAATCTCTATTCAATTTTTATAGAACAAGGTTTAAAAATCTTATCCAAAAATGGGGTTTTTGGTTTTATTATTCCGAATTCAATTTTATATCAAAGTTCTTATGAAAAAATTCGTAGACTTATTTTAAAAGATTTTGCAGTTAATACAATTGTGCGTTTACCTGACAATGTTTTTCAAAATGTTAAAGCTGAAACCATTATTTTAAGCATTTCCAAGTCTGCAAAACAAACAGATTGTTTATTATATGACAGAAATAATATTATTAATGAAATCACAGACGCAAATTGTATTGAGAAAAAACAATTAAAATCCATTGACTGGCTAAAAAACGAACTTTGTGTTTTTGATATTTTTAGTAATAAATCTGAATTGGAATTGCTAAAGAAAATTGAAAATAATAAAACCGAACTTATTGCATTAACTGATTTTACATTGGGACTTACTCCTTATGACAAATATAAAGGACATACACAAACACAAATTCAAGAACGTGTATTTCATTCAAAAACTAAAAAAGACAACACTTTTAAACAATTACTTGAAGGAGCAGACGTAAAACGCTATTCAGTTTTCTGGGGTGGTAAAGAATATATTAGTTATGGTAAATGGCTTGGAGCACCACGAGAAGCAAGGTTTTTCAATGTTCCTCGAATTTTAGTAAGACAAATTGTAAGTGGTAATCCTTTGAGAATTTACGCAGGCTACACAGACAAGGAATTGTACAATACACAATCCGTTTTTAATATTATTTCAAAAGATGAAAACAGATTAAACACAAAATATTTGCTTGCATTACTTAATTCTAATCTTATTAATTTTTATCATGGGCATAAGTTTTTAGATCTTTCCAAAAATCTATTTCAGAAAATTTTAATTCAGAATTGCAAAAAGTTTCCAATCAAAACAATTAACAATAAAGAAGATATTCAAAAACAAAATGAAATTATCAAGTTTGTTGACCATCTGTTACAGTTAAATGAAGAAATTCAAAAGACTAACCTTGAAAGCAAACGCATACAATTACTGGGTAAAATAGAATATTTTGAAAACCAAATTAATGAAATCGTATATCAGCTCTACGACTTGACAGAAGATGAAATAAAAACTATTAAGCAATTGAAAAAATGATTTTTTACCATGTTCAAAGTAATTAAAGGGTTTACTCGAAGTAATGTTGATCAGGTTCACGTAAATAAACGTTTTGAATTTTTCCAACATTATTGGTCAACAGTTGATTCAAAGAATAATAAAATATTTTTTGATGAAATACGACTTGAATCACATAGGTCAATTATTTTAAAGATAGAAAATCAACTAAACTACAATTTTAAAGATTCATATAATTGGTTTATGTTTTTCTTTACAAAACATTCCTTTTTTGAAAACACAAATATTATTGCGAAAAAAAAAACTATTCAAGATTACCGCACAAGCATTATTAATCTTATAGATCCAACTGGAACTACAGCTGTCAAGCAAAAAAAAATAAATTATAATGCGAACGAACAACAAATAGTTTCATTTATAAGAAAGATTAAATCAATAATTCTCGGAAGAGAAAATTATAGCATGCAGTTAGCAAAACACCTTATAAAAATACTTTCTAAAAATACCCCAATAAAAGAACAAGATAAATTTAACTTAAAATTTTTGATCAATTCATACATTGTTGAATTATATCATTATGGTTACAGTCTAGATTATATTTCTAAAATTCCAGACATATTGATTTTTAAGGATTACATGAACGATTTTCCTTTTGAAAAAACATCAGCAGATTTTTTGTATGACAAGAAAAAATATGAAGAATATGTAAAAAAGGAAAAGAAAAGTATGAAAATGGATAAACTTTTGGGTGGGTTGATTAACCTAATTAATAGACCTTGGAGAGAAGGTTATTTTGTTTTCAAAATTGACAATATTTTTCTACATCAACCCAATCCAATTGAAATTTGTGGTGTCACATTTTACAATCCGCAAATTACACGCATGATAAATTTAAGCGAAGTTAAAACAGCAGATTCAAAAGCTAGATATAAAAATGTAGAAGATTTTTATTCGCCTAGTGTTAAAGATAAAATTGACAATTCAAAATTATCTAATTGCAATGCTATCGTAAAATCAAACTTTAAAGCTTCAAAAAATATTCAATCTACTGATGAGCTTTTTATAGCTTTCCATAAGGTAAGACAAGCATTAGATGTTTTAAACAACGTTATAAATAGATATGGTTCGGTACATAAAGGAAAAGGTAAGATTTCATTACACAAAAATTTTCAACTTCATAAAAATAAAAAAATTGCAAGCTATAACTTTAATATATTTTGGGATGAATCTAAATCTATTGACATAAATGACTCTGATGAACTTAAATATTTTATCCAAGAATTAGAGTATATCAATAAACTTGACTTAACATCCAAATTAAGAGCAGGCTTATTCAATATAATCAGTACTCACAATAAGATTGAAAATGATGAGGTGTTTTTTAATTTTAAAGATTTATGGATTTCGTGGGAAGCCTTGCTTAAAAAAAATAAACTTATTGAACTTGCTCAAACATGTTTTTACATTAGGTACAAAAAAATCTATTTAACAAAAATAAAAATATTTTTAGAGAATAAAATAAAAGAAGATTCTTTTCATCCAAAGTCAGAATATTATGTTTTAAATAAGAATGAACAAAATAAGATTGGCTTAGATGTTCCAATTTTAAAAAGAATTCCTATCCTCAAGTTCAAAAATAATTATCAACTTTTAGAACAATATATTCCAATAGAAATAATTAAATATATGGTTCAAAGAATAGATGAATTTCTAAGTAACGAGAATCTTTTTTTTGACAAGTTAAATTTATGGATAAAAAACACAATAAATGAAATATACATTGAAAGAAATATGGAAGTCCACAGCAATTTAAGGAATGGCCTTAGTCAAATAAAATTAAAAAATGATTTTGTTTTTATTTCTCAAATAGTCGTAGGCTTTATTATCGATAATTTAGATAAGTGAAACATTCAAAATAATTTCCCCCAAATCTAAGGATAAATCCGGTAATTTA
>MENF01000073.1 GCA_001769035.1 Bacteroidetes bacterium GWA2_32_17 | reverse complement strand
TGTTAATAAAATTGCCTCATTATGCCTCAATTAATAAAGTGCTTTTGGGGGAAGTTATTTTGAAAATCTTACAAAGGATGATAGGATTGAAAAAATCTTAAAATCATCAAATCCTAAAAATCATAGTTCAGACAATAAAGATGATAATAGGATTAATTAATACAATTTAAAAATGATTTACGAGGAATTAACACATAAAATAATTGGTTGTGCAATGAAAGTACACAGCACACTCGGAAATGGATTTCAGGAAGTAATATACCAAAGAGCAATGGCTATTGAATTGACAAAGCAAGGATTGATTTTTAAAAGAGAGATGGAAATGACAATCTTTTATGAAGGAGAAGACATTGGCACTAGAAGAGTTGACTTTTTTGTGGAAGATAAAATTATGGTTGAATTAAAAGCAATAATGGAATTAAATGATACAAACCTAAATCAATGTCGCAATTATTTAGAAGCTTATAATTTGCCAGTTGGATTACTACTCAATTTTGGGAGTAATAGCTTGCAATACAAACGAATTTATAACACCAAACATCCTGATGCAAAAACTGAAACTAATCCTAAAATCATCAAATCCTAAAAATCATAGTTCAGACAATAAACGTAAAAACAATAAACTTTTTTAAACATAAAAATTATGAAAAAAACAACTTTTAAATTAGCAGTATTACTGCTTTTTGCCTTTAACTGTAGTGCACAACAGACTATTTACGATGTTCTTAATAACGACAGGTATATAACCTACGGCAATAAAATTTCGGCTATTGAAGCGGATAGTTTTAAAATTCTTCTTAACTCTCCCGAAGACCAGGTAAAGCGGTACTACCGAATGCGTTATTTTCTTGCTCACCGTATTGTTCGTTACACAACCTGACAGGTTACGAAGTTCCTGTCAAGGTCGTGTATTAATTGAACTTAAACAATTTAACAATTGAATGACGAATAGCAACTTGTTTAAAAAATAATATTTGCAAATTAAATTTCTTTTATTTACCTTTCGCATAATTTAATTAACAAAAACCAATATGAAAAAGCTCACAATTCTTTTCGCAGCAGTTTTATTTACATTGTACATTGTACAAAGTACATCGTACAATGCTTTTGCCCAATGGCAGCAAGTTGGTCTTAATAGTTCAAACGTTCTTTCAATTGCAACTGATAGTACAAATATTTTTGCAGCTACAGATTACGGTATTTATTTATCAACTGATTATGGAAATTCATGGACTTATAAAGGATTACTTGGTCTTGGTGCTGCTTCAATAGTCATTGACGGAACAAATATTTTTGCAGGTGGTTTTGGAGTATATTTATCAACTGATACTGGAAATACTTGGTCTAATATTGGTTTATCAAACGATACTCTTACTTCATTAGCAGTAAGCGGAACAAATATTTTTGCAGGAGCAAATAATTATTATACTGGTTCTGGCGGAGTATTTTTATCAACAGATACCGGAGGGCTTTGGACACCTGTAAATAATGGTCTTTACGATCCGAGTGTAACGTCTCTTTTAATCAACGGTAATAATATTTTTGCAGGAACAATTAATGGTGGTGTGTTTTTATCAATTGACACCGGAAGCAATTGGAACCAGGTAAATAATGGACTTACAAATTTTTGGATATTTTCAATTGCAAGTTATGGTAATAATATTTTTGTAGGAGCTGATTCTAGAGTATTTTTATCAACCAATAATGGTAATTTATGGACACCGACTGATCCAATAATTCTTGCCGTTTGGGATTTTGATACTTCTGGAACAAATATTTTTGCAGGAACTACTAATGGTGTATTTTTATCAACTAATGGCGGGAATTTATGGACTGCAGTTAATAATAATGGATTTTTATTTCCATATACAATACGATCAATAGCAATTAAAGGAAATTATATTTATGCAGGTACTGAAGGTGGATATGGAATATGGAGGCGGCCATTATCAGAGATACTTGGAATTAAAGAAAATTACAACAACATTAACATGTTATGTCCTAATCCGACAAATGGGAAATTTAAAATTACCCAAACTAATAATATAAAAACAATTGAAGTACTTAATGTTTTTGGAGAACAAATTTATTACTCAAATCCTGCTCATTTTAAAAGCACTATTGAGGTTGACCTTAGCTCCGTTCCTAAAGGAATTTATTTTGTAAAAGTTAATAACGGGGTTAATACCCAAACAGAGAAAATTGTGGTACAATAATAACCTTTTACAAATGACTGAAAATAAAATATTATTCAGATTCGTCATTGCGAGGGAAGGATTGACCGAAGCAATCTGCAAGGGATTGCTTCGCCTACGGCTCGCAATGACGATAACTTCGTGCCTCGCAATAACGATTTTATATGGTTATCCAAATGTGATTAAAAATATATTGTAACAACTTGAAGCTAATATAAACCTAAAATTTAATAAAATGAAAAATTTACTTGTTTTATCTTTAGTTATTGCAAATTTATTTGCATACACCCAGCAAACAATTTACGATGTTTTTAACAACGACAGGTATATAACTTATGGCAATAAAATATCTGCTATTGAAGCAGATAGTTTTAAAATTCTTCTTAACTCGCCCGAAGACCAGGTAAAACGTTATTACCGTATGCGTTATTTTCTTGATAACCGTATTGATAATGCAAACTCTTTGAATACATATATGTCGGCTTTTTTAGAAGATTTTAAAATTACTCCGGGAATGACACCTTCCGGCTTAATATGGCAGCCAAATATTGGACCTATAGAAGCAAATATGTATTTTCCATCTGATCCGTATGATGTAGGTCAAACTAATGCTGTTGCTGTTAATCCTTTAGATTCTAATTGTGTTTATCTTGGTAAAAACACAGGCGGTTTATGGAAAACAGAACATATTACAGCAACACCTGTTCACTGGCAGCTTGTTACACCTTTTGCAAATACCGGTGTGTATGGTATTGTTTTTCCTCCCAACGACTCTAATACTATTTATATTGCTACAGGAATAAGAATAGCTCAGGCATATTTAGAAAATTATGGCGATTACGGGCTTGGAATATTTAAAAGTACCGATGGTGGTGCAACATGGGCAAATGTTTTAAGTTTTTTGCCAAACATAGTACAACTAAAGGAGTTAAAAATGCATCCAACAAACCCGAATATACTTTTTGCACTTTCGGGCAGAACTTTTTACAAAACTACCGATGCTGGCTTAAACTGGACCGCTATTCCACTGCCCGATTTTAATAATAAGTATTGGTTTCATAAGTTCGCTTTTAATACAACCAACCCTGACGAAATTTATGCTTCCGGTTCAAACTGTGTCGCCTATTCAACCGATGGAGGGCTTACATGGCTCGATTATACAAGAAAATTTTTAGTCGGGCATGTTGCAGGTGGTGCCGGATTTTTCCGTTCAACTTATAATGGCAGTATTGATTGGGTAAGCCCGACTACACCACCACCAATGCCTACAACTACAATAAATAGTATTTATTTTGAAAATGTAAGACATGGCTTTTTTGTAACACAAGGTAATGTGTATGAAACAACTTATGAGGGTGAATCTTGGTCAGCACCTATAAATCTTACACCAAATGAATTAAAATCATTTTCGTATAAGGATGGTATAGGAATAACAGTTGGTGTAAGCAATACAATTTATCGAAAACATCCTACTTATGGTTGGCAAGATGTTGCAAATGGTGCTGTTGGTAGTTTTAATGCAACCAGCCAGTTTAGCGATTCACTTGCACTTATTGGCGGTAATAATGGAATTGTGTATTATACTACTAATCTGAAAACAATTACGGCTTCTAATGTTGCTTGGTCGCTTGGAAATACTTCTGTTACAAATAATATTAACTCAATTTATGCCTTTAAAGGCACATACATTGCTTATTTATGCGGTAATGGCGGTAAAATTATGAAATCAACTGACTACGGGCAAACCTGGTCCTCGCAAAGTTCAGGTACTTCATTTAATTTGAATTCAATTTATTTTCCTGCAACAGATACCGGTTTTGTTTGCGGTTATAATGGCATTATTCGTAAAACCACAAATGGAGGAACAAACTGGGTAGCATTAACTTCCGGTACTACTGTTAGTTTAAATTGTATTTATTTTTACGATACACAGGAGGGCTATGCCTGCGGCGATAATGGTATATTATTAAAAACAGTAAATGGCGGTTCTACATGGACGGTTATTACTACTTTAGTTACTACCGAAAATTTAAAAGCTGTAGCATTTCCCCCACTCGAAAAAAGATTTGCAGTAACATATAATCCTGCACCTGCATATTCAACATTTTATATCAGTTCAAAAGATTACTGGATGGGAAGTGCTAACTTTTTAAAATATGATTTAACATTACAAAAATGGTTTGTAAAAAAAAGTTTTAGTATTCCAGGTGTAAATTATGTTTTTGATTTGGAAGCAGCACCTAATGGTGTTTTTTACAGTACGAGCCAATGGCTATATAAATCGTCGAATGAATTTACTACAATAACTGGCGTTTCTTCAGGGCACATGGATAAAAGAGCAATTTGTTTTCCCAATGGAGTTGATGATAATTTAATTTATGTTTGCAATGATGGTGGAATAGGAAAAATACTTTCCGGTACTTATACATCACGCAACGGCGATTTATGTGCCTTGCAGTTTATGGGTATTGGTACAAGTAACTCCGACCCTGATTATATGATGGGTGGCGGACCCGATGTTGGCTCATGGTTAAAACAAAGTTCTTCTACATGGACTCATGTATTAAATAACGATGGCGGCAAATGTGAAATGAGTAATCAGGATAAAAATTATAAATATGGAATAACATTGGGCAATATAGAATTATATTATTCAACTGGTTCTGGTTTTACATACTCCGGGAAAAAACTTTCAAAAGCAGATGGTATTATTACTGCCCATCCAAATAGTAAAGAAGTAGTTTTTATTGAAAGTGACGCTTTTAATTTGTTAAAAAGCAGTAATCATGGTGTTTTTGGTTCCTGGGACACTATTAGTTTTCAGTGGGGTTTAAATACAAATTTTGCCATAAGCCCGGCTAATCCCAATATAATGTTAAACTCTCACTGGGACATTTGGTTTAATAATATGGGAAGGGTTTTAAAAAGTATAGATGGTGGTAATACCTGGGATGTTATTTTGCATGAATATAATCCAACTTTTGGTGATTTATTAAAAAAAGCACCAACAAGCGATATAGAGTTTCACCCAACCGACCCCAATAAATTCTGGCTCACATTTGGCAGATGGGAGTCACAAAAAGTACTTTATACAACTGATGGCGGTACAAGTTTTACAGATATAACATATAATTTATATAATTTATCATCAGGAATTAATACTCCTGTTAACTGTATTTTTTATGATGTAAATAACAGCAAATTATATCTCGGTACCGATTTCGGATTTTATTTTAAAGATGATGGAACTCAAATATGGAAATTAGAAATTCCTACTGTGCTACCAAAAATGATTATATCAGATATAAGAAAAAACACAACTTCCAACGAATTGGTAATATCAACATGGGGTTGTGGTATCTGGAAAGCAGATATACCGTGTACCTTATGTAACGATTTAGTTAATATATATGAAACACAGGTTTGGAGCAATGCAAGGAAGATTTGCGGTTCGTTAGAGATTTTTAATAATGATACATTAACAATATCCGATTTAACTATTTGCGATGGTAATTCAATTACCGTTAATTCAGGCTGTACACTTATTGTAAATGGTACAATTGAAAATTCAAACCATGATCCTTGGGATGGTAATTTAATTGTACAATCCGGTGGCACTCTTATTTTAAATAGTACAGCAAATGTCAGGCTCGGAGGTAACGGTAAAATACTAATAAATGCCGCTGCCGAACATTATCATGGCACTTTAGAATATTATCCAAATGCAGGTATTGTTTTAGCCGACGTTAATACTATGCTCGATTTAAAGGGCTATCTTAATGTTAACGACAATGCTGATTTTACTTTTACAGGCAATGGATTTATTAGTTTAAGTGGTACTTCATTAAATCCAGCAACAATAACATCTGGCACTAATGCATCTATAACATTAAATGGTACAGGTAAAACAGATAAGATTTTAGAAATTGACCAGGCAGATATGTTTGTTCCATATAATTTAACTGATTTTACTCTTACAAATGGCTGGGTAAATATGAAAAACGCAACAGCAAGTCTTTCAATTACGGGTCCAAGTACCAGTATTACTGTAAATAATATCAGATTTAACCCATTAAACGGAACAACCCGAACAGGACAAAGGGGATTATGGTTATATGGGCAAGCTTCATGTACAATTACTAATTCTGATTTTGAATACGGACAATATGGTATATATGGGTGGTTAACAGGTGGCTCACCCTTTACTGTATTTGGCTGTAATTTTACTGATAATTATATTGGCTTATTTTATCACGACAAACAAGTACAGGCAATAAGTTGTGTTTTCAGTAAGAATTACTATGGATTTTATGCTGAGTATACAACTGATAACAATAATTTAATTGATGGTTGTACATTTTCCGCTGCTCCAAATGGCAATACTGCCCCTGTTCGATATATTAATTGTACCGGGAACATTTTAGTAAGAAATACCTATATAACTTATGCAGCAACAACAGCAGTTTCTACAACCGGTTCGCATTTTTATAATATGCTCTGCAGCTATATAGGCGGAGTTGCCGGTTCAAGTTATGGGCTTATTATATCTAATGGTGCAAGTTTATATATGAATAATTCTCCAACATTAGGTAAAAATTATATTATTGCTACAGCACCGATTCGTTTAACCGCTGCTAATAATTTTAACATTGATTACGGTCTTAATTATTTAAATAGAACAACAAACCCAACTTCTTATCATATTTATGGAACAGTTACCGCTTACCCATGCGACGGCAGTACACCAACAAATTCTGCTATAATGAACCAATGGGTGTATTCGATAAGAAATTCAGTTAAAAAATATGCCTGCCAGACACAAACAGTTACAGTAGCAACTACACCTACAACCACATATACATCATGCGGCGGTGGAAGCAGTCCGCAGTTTTCCCCGGAATTATCATTATCGTTAATCACAAATGAAACATATATAGATGGTGTAAGTTCAATGCAATCTGCCGAAACTACTGGTAGCTGGAATTTGCCTTTTAATTCATTTAACCAGATACTTTCAGGTACTGTACCTCAACAAACATTATCTGATGTTATGTTATGGGAAAATTCATGGGAAAATATGAGGAACTGTTTAAAAGAAATGTATTCGGCAAATCAATTAACAGGAACCGGAAATTCCGAATTTGCACAAACAATAGCAGCAAACGAAAAAATGCAGCAATTGCAGCAAAACAATTACTACCGTAAGTTCCAAATCGAACTCGAAAAAGCTACTCTTTATCGCATGGCAGGTGATTATAATACAGCTATTACATTACTTACTCCAATGGTAAATGATACAGCGGCAATTAACAGCGAGCAGGCAGAAGCATGGCTTTGTATTGTCCAACTCGAAAAACAAATTACAGAAGGAACAATAACGCCAAACGAAATAGAAGAAGCAAGGGCAATATGTCCTACTTATACCGAAGAAACAACTAAAAGTTATCAGGTTACAGGAAACGAAAACACAAACTCAAATACCAATGAAACAATCCCTGTAATTGGTAACGCTCCCTGGCTCTATGCAATGCCTAATCCTATTAGCCAGTCATCGGTAATAGCAGTAAACACAGCCGGCGATAACGAAAGCATTATTGAAATTACAGATATTTTTGGACGACTTGTAAAAAGTATAAAAGTACAGGGCGGTTACAGCGAAGTTCAAATTCCAAGGAGTGAATTATCAAAAGGAATTTACACTATATCGTTAATGCAAAACGGAAAAAAAGTTGCCGTTTCGGGAATGACGGTTATTGAATAAATTTAAAAAATAAATTATTTGGATAGGCTATCTTTTGGTAGCCTTTTTGTTTTCTCTAAAATTTATTTCCGGCATTTTTTTTAATAGAATTTCAGATGTTCTAAATTTTACCTTAATTTAGCAGGTTTAAAAAAAGCCATGAAAGTAAAATTAATAAATAAATCGCAGCATGCCAATCCTGCGTACAGCACCGAATATTCGGCAGGAATGGATTTAAGGGCAAACTTAACAGAACCTGTAATTCTTAAATCTTTAGAACGAAAACTAATCCCTACAGGATTATTTGTTGAAATACCAAAAGGTTATGAAGCACAAATTCGTCCACGAAGTGGTTTAGCTTTAAAAAAAGGCATTACTGTTTTAAATACACCCGGCACAATTGATGCTGACTACAGAGGCGAAATTGGTGTAATTCTTGTTAATCTTTCGTCCGAAAATTTTACTGTTGAAAATGGTGAACGAATTTGTCAAATGGTTGTTGCAAAACACGAAACTGTTGAATGGGAAAATGTTAATATTCTTGAAGAAACCCATCGAGGCGAAGGCGGATTTGGACACACTGGAAAAATTTAGGATTTAAAATAAAATAGACGCAGATTATTTATGATAATTATGATAAAACAAAAATCATAATAAATATGTGTAAATCAGTGTCAAAGAAAAAATCACAAATATCTTTTAAATCAGCGTTAAAAAAAATATAACAAACGAATACTATAAAAAATACAATAATTAAATAGATACCTTTCTCACTCCCCTCTCCGTCGGAGAGGGGTTGGGGGTGAGGTCAAAAAGCATAACAAATGAAAATTATTATTCCAATGGCAGGTATGGGAAAACGGATGCGTCCTCATACGCTTACTGTTCCCAAACCATTAATTCCAATTGCAGGTAAACCAATTGTACAAAGATTAGTAGAGGCACTTGCTAAAATTTCATCGGAACCAATCGAAGAAATTGCTTATGTTATTGGCGATTTTGGAAAAGAAGTTGAAGAAAGTCTTTGCTCAATTGCAAGCGATATGGGAGTTAAATCGCGTATTTATTATCAATCGCAGCCGCTCGGAACAGCCCACGCAGTATTATGTGCCGCCCCATCGCTTTCGGGTAAAGTTATTGTAGCATTTGCTGATACACTATTTAGAGCCGACTTTAAACTCGAAAATAATTGCGATGGATTAATTTGGGTTCATAAAGTTGATAACCCAAGTTCGTTTGGTGTAGTTAAATTAAATAAAAATGGAACTATCACCGATTTTATCGAAAAACCAAAAACTAAAGTATCCGATTTAGCAATTATTGGTATTTATTATTTTAAAGACGGCAAAAATCTTAAAAAGGAATTGCAATATTTAATTGATAAAAATATTGTTGTAAATGGAGAATATCAACTTACCGATGCACTTCAAAACATGAAAAACAAAGGACTGAAACTAAAAACAAGTAAAGTTGACGAATGGTTCGATTGCGGAAATAAAGAAGCAACTTTGCAAACGACTAAAAGAATTTTAGAACTTAGTTCTAAAAAAGAACTTATAATGCCCGATGCAAAAATTGTTAATTCTGTAATTATACCACCCTGTTTTGTTGGTTACAATGCACATATCGAAAATTCAGTTATCGGACCCAATGTGTCAATTGGTATGCACACAAAAATTAAAAACTCAATTATTCGCGATAGCATTGTACAGCGTTATTCTGATATTCAAGATATATCTATTCACAATTCAATTGTAGGGAATCATACCGAGTTTCATGGAAAATCATCGGAAGTAAATATTGGCGACTATACTTCTCTTTACAGATAATATATTGCAAAGACCAAATACTAAAAACCAGAAACTAAAAACCAGAAAAGTAAATACAGAAATATCCCGATAGCTATCGTGAAGAAATTGATAGAAATAAGTTGAAATACATTGTAAAAACAGTGAACCGTAGGCAGTAAGCAGTAAGCAGTCCACAGTCAGCAGTGAACAATGAAATAGATAGAAATACATTGTAAATTCGTATATTCGTAAAATTCGTATTTCGTAAAGAACAATGAACGTAGAACAATGAACTTTTTTAAACTTTTTCGAACAGTGAACAATAAACAAAATATAAAATACAATACCCCCGCACTCGCTTGCTCCCAAAGCAAATCGGGATTGCGTGTGAATATTCGTCTACACACCTATAGAAATTGTTTTTTGGTAATTGGAATTTTCGGCTTATTTATTTTTAGTTCTTGTAACATACTATCACACAGCAAAAAAAGTAATTTAACATCGCGCGAAAATTACGATTTTACTTATACATTTTTAGAAGCCGAAAGACTTAAAATGTTAGGTAATTTTGATGAAGCAACTTTTTTATTCGAAAAGTGTAAAAAACTCAACAATATAAGTGCTACAGTAAATTACGAGTTGGCAACACTTTATATTCAGAAAAAGGATTACAGTAAGGCAATATATTTTGCTAAAACGGCAATAAAATTAAACCCTCAAAACTCATGGTATAAGGCATTATTAGCAGTTTTGTACAAACAAACCAATGAGCCCAAAAAGGCAATTTTAGTTTACAAAGAATTACTTAAAACGAACCCTAACAGAGTTGATTTTTTATACGAATTAGCTAATTTATACAACTATATTAAAAAATATGATGATGCCTTAAAATATTACGAAACAATTGAAAATAATTTTGGAGTAAACGAAACTGTTTCGCTCGAAAAAGAACGTATTTATTTGGTAAAAGGAAATAAAAATAAAGCTTACAACGAAATCCAAAAGCTTATCGAAAGTAATCCCGGTGAAGTCAGATATTATGGAATGCTTGCAGAATCGTATGTTTCAGACGGCGATTTTGAAAAAGCCAGCGAAGTTTATCAGCAAATGCTTAAAATTGACCCAAATAACGGACTTGTTCATCTTTCACTTTCCGATTTTTACCGTCTTAACAAAGAGTACGAAAAATCATTTAACGAATTAAAAATTGCATTTGCCAGCACCGATGTTGAAATTGATATTAAAATTAAAATGCTTATTACATTTTTAAATTTTAGCAACGAAAGTCCCGAACTTAAAGACCAATCATCGCAATTACTTAAAATACTAATCGAAACATATCCCGATAACAATGAACCACGAACTCTTTATGCCGATTTTTTATTAAAAGAAAATAAGGTAACCGAAGCCCGCGAACATCTTAGAATTGTTACTAAAACTGTTAAAAGCAAATATCTTATCTGGGAGCAATTACTTATAATAGAAAGTACTTTAAACGATTACGAAGCAATTTATAACGAAAGTTCCGAAGCTTTAGAATATTTTCCAAATCAACCCGAATTATATTATTTTAATGGATTATCTGCTTATCAGTTAAAAAAATACGACAAAGCCCAAGAATCGTTAAAACAAGGCGTAGAAATTGTTACAGACAACTTACCACTTAAAGCAAATATGTATTCTATTCTTGCCGATGTTTATAATAAGCTTGGTAAAATTAAAGAATCTGATGAGGCAATGGAACAGGTTCTTAAAATTGATAAAGGCAATAAAATTGTATTAAATAATTATAGCTATTATCTTTCGCTGCGAGGCGACAGTTTAGATAAAGCCGAAAGAATGAGTATGCTCTGTGTTGAATTAGAGCCAAATAATTATACTTATCTTGATACTTATGCATGGGTGCTTTACAAAGAAAACAAATTACAGAAAGCTTTTGAAATAATCGAAAAAGCATATAATAATGGCGGGAAAAATAATGCCGTAATTGTTGAGCATTACGGAGATATATTGTATAAACTTGGTCAAATAGATAAAGCAAACGAGCTATGGAACGAAGCATTTAAACTTGGACAAGCGTCAGAGTTTTTAAACAAAAAAATAATTCAAAAAATACTGATTGAATAGTGATTAAAAAAAAATATTTAACATTTTTTCTGGTTTTTGTAATTGCATTTACATTAATTTCGTGTAAAACTACACGTAAAATAAGTTCCGAAAAAGTTCGCCCAATGGGAGCAGGGAAATTATATTCTTTAGTTTCAGGCAATTATTTGCCATACAATACTTTGTCTATAAAGTTTGATGTTAATATTAAATCCGACGAAATTGACCGTTCTATTGGCGGCACCTTAAGAATTCGTAAAGACAGCTTGATATGGATTAGCATTAGTCCCGCTCTTGGTATTGAGGCAGCACGGCTACAGTTTACACCCGACAGTATAATGTTTGTAAACAAAATGAAAAACGAGTATTTTGTAAAATCTTACGATTATTTCGACAATAAATTTCAAACTGATTTATCATTCAGCGACTTGCAATCAATTTTTACTAACGAAATATTCCTTTATTCCGAAACTGATGAAGAAAATAACGAAAGACTAAATACCGATAATAAAGAAGAAAGATTTTATAGAAAAACATTCATTTCTACAACCGACTCAAATTTGTATGTTTTAAAAACCCAACGCAAACATAAAATTAAAAAATACATAAAGAAAAATAAAAATAAAGATTTTATTGTAGAAACATTAAGCATTACACCCGATATTTTTAAAATATCAAATATCTCGGTAATTGATTACGGCGAAAAAAGAACACTAAATATCCAATATTCCGACTTTATTGATGTTAATAATAAAGTAATGCCAACATTAATTAAAATGCAGGTCGAAACATCTCAAAAAAATATGAGTACCGAAATTAAATATAATAAAATTACTGTAAACTCTGATGTAAGCTTCCCTTTTAAAATTCCGGAAAAATATAAAAGAATAGAATGAAAAAGTTAAAAGTTTTGGGTTTATAGTTTATAGTTTCTGGTTATGTAAACCCTTAACTTCAAACTTTCTTTTTTATGTTTATTGTTTGTAGTTTTGTTTTCGAAATTTCGGGACTGATTTTTAAATTTATTTTCATAAATATGCTAACGAGTTTTAAATATATTATTTATCTTTTGCTCTTTGTTTCTACAATATCATTGCAGGCACAAACACGTTCCGAACTAGAAAAGAAACATAAAAAAACTCAGGAAGAAATTAAATATACCAACAAATTACTTAAACAAACCCAACGCGATAAAAAAATATCAATGAACCAATTGATGATATTAAATAAAAAAATTAATGCACGACAGGAACTTGTAAAAACCATTTCGAGCGAAGTAGAAACACTTGATAGTAAAATTAACGAAAATCAGCAAAACATTAATAACCTTGAAAAAAATTTGAAGCATTTAAAACAAAATTATGCTAAAATGATTATTTTTGCTTATAAAACCAGAACATCATATGATAAATTAATGTTTATTCTTTCGGCAAAAGACTTTAATAATGCTTATCGTCGTTTAAAATATTTACAACAATATGCCGATTTTAGGAAAAAACAAATGGAGGCAATCGTTAACACAAAGCAAGATTTATCACAAAAGGTTAACGATTTACAAACAAAAAAGATTGATAAAGAAAATTTGTTAAACGAAGAAAAACAAGAAACAAAACAGCTTACCTCCGAAAAAACCGAACAGGCAATAATGTTAAAATCTTTAAAATCGAAAGAAAAAGAATTAGCAAAAAAACTTGCCCAGCAAAAACTTGCCGACCAAAAATTAAAAAATATTATCAGCGATTTAATAGCCGAAGAAATTAAAAAAGCCGAAATTGCCCGTAAAGAAAAAGCTTTGAAAGAAAAAATCAGAAAAGAAAAAGAACTTAAAAATAAAACAAATGTCGAAACTAATATCGAAAAACCTGAAAATATCGTTAAACCAAAAGTAAATTCTGTTTTCGATTTAACACCTGCCGAACAAATTGTTTCCGATAAATTTGAGGCAAACAAAGGTAAGCTGCCTTGGCCTATTGAACGTGGAGTAATAACTAGTACGTATGGCGAACACGACCATCCAGTGCTAAAAGGAATAAAAATTAAAAACGATGGCGTGTATATTTCCACTACTCAAGGTTCGGTTGCACGAGCAATTTTTGATGGAGTAATTAGCAAAATTATTTCTATACCTGGTAAAAATAAGACGATAATAATTCGTCATGGCGATTTTTTAACAGTTTATTCGAACCTTAGAGAAGTTAGTGTTAATGTTGGTGAAAAAGTAAAAACTAAGCAAAAAATTGGAATTATTTTTTCCGATTCCGAAGATGAAAATAAAACTATATTAGAATTACAAATATGGCATGGTACAGCAAAACAAAATCCCGAATATTGGTTAAGTGGCTCAAATTAAATGACCACAAACCTGAAAGGGTTGAAGATTAAATTTTTGATTTTTTAACTGAACAGCCATGATGATTTTCTGAATGATTATTTTGTTTCTTAAAATTTAATTACTTTTGAAAAAACAATTTATTATATTAAAAATGAAAACAATTGTTGTAAATGTTCCTGAAAAAAAAGAAAACTATTTTATGAGTTTATTTAAAAAACATCATTTAAAAATGCGTGTTTTAGAGCGGGAAGAAGATGAAGACCTGATGGCAAAATGGATTGATGAAGGAATGGAAAGTGAAGAAATTCCCAAAGAAAAGATTTACGAATACATGAGAAAACATGGAATTAATTGTTAATGGTCAATTTTACAGAGACATTTCTAATTACACCAATCATCATTTGCTTGGGGAGATTAACAAGGCGATGTCCGTTGTAGAAAATTCGCAAAATATTAATCAAATTCAATATCTGAAAAAATTGGCTCAATACAAGATTCATTACAGAATTCAAGTTGCCAATGATTACAGAATAGGCATTATCATTAGAGGCAACACCGTTTGGTTTGCAAGATTCGGACATCGCAATATTTTTTACAAAAAATTATTCCCATAACTTTTAAACTTTGTTATCGTTCAGCATCATGTTCAAAAAAAGAAGAATATCGAATAAAGATTACTCACAATATTTTATTTTAAATGTGTTTGCTGTTACGAAGTACCGAAGCTCCAGTACGGAACAATCGCTTAGTTAACGATTTTTAAATAATGAAGGAAAAAAAGAAAACTATGGAAAAGAAAAATGACAAACGAATATAACATATTAATACAAAAACTCGATTTATTTACACGTAAATATTACCGGAACGAACTATTTAGAGGTATGTTATTGTCTTTTTTAATTTATTTGTCATCTTCATTAATTGCTTTTATATCAGAATATTTTGGAAATTTTGAAGTCGTTACCCGAACAATTATTTTTTATTGTATTATTTCGGCTTATTCTTTTATCTTTATTAGGTTTATCGTTATCCCTGTTCTCCGTTTGTTGCAAATAGGTAAAATTATTTCGCACAAGCAAGCTGCACATATTATTTCTTCGCACTTTTCTCAAATCAGCGACAAGCTTTTAAATATACTGGAACTTGCCGAAATGCCCGATAATAAAGGTTATTCTCAACAATTATTAATTGCAAGTATCGAAAATAAAATTTCGACATTAAAAGTTCTTCCTTTCGAAAGGGCAATTAATGTAAAAGTCAACAATAAATATTTATTTTATCTGGGTATTGTTATAACTTTATTTGTAACTATTTATTTTATTTGGCCCAAGATTATAAAAGATGGCTCACAACGACTTATTAATCATAGCACTTTTTATGCTCCCGCACCACCATTTAATTTTATTTTAGAAAACGATTCACTAACAGTTGAACAGGGAAAAGACTTTGATTTAAACATAAGAGTTGAAGGCAAATATATACCTAAAAATGTTTATGTTATAATTGGGAGCAATAAAATTATTTTAGAACATTCTTCAAAATCTTCATTTAGTTATATTATTAAAAATGTAAATAATTCGTTAGATTTTAAATTTACTGCCGACGATTATTATTCCGCTCAATACAAATTAAATGTGTTGCCACCACCCGTAATTACCGGCTTTAAAGTTGAAATTGACGTTCCGCAATATACCGGCGAAAACGATTTTGTTTTAGAAAATACCGGCGATTTTACTATCCCATGCGGAAGCAATGTTAAATGGACATTTAACACTATCAATGTAGAAACTGTTAAATTTTTAATTAACGACACTATTAATAGAGGAGTAAATAAATCTGAAAATCAGTTTTTTACTACTTACAAATTCATGAACTCTGCAATTTATTCAATTAAAATGTCAAATAAACTAATAAAATCTTATCAACCAATAAAATACAATGTAAATGTAATTCCCGATTTATATCCGGCAATAAATTGCGAATTTATTACCGACACATCGCAGCTTGGAACTTATTATTTTAAAGGAACTGTTAACGATGATTACGGATTTAACAAACTTGAGTTCGTATATAAAACAACTAATTCTACCGATTCGTTAAAAAAGATTTTACTCCCTGTAAATAAAGGTTCAAAATTTCAGGAATTTTATTTTGCATTCGATTTTAGTACACTTAAAGATTTAGGCAACGAAGTTGAATATTATTTCGAAGTGTTTGATAATGATGGCATTCACGGAAGCAAATCGAGTCGCTCTATAATTAAAACATATAAGATTCCATCGGCAAACGAACTCGAGAAATACCGCGAAAATGCTAATAAAAATATCGAAGAAAAATTAAAAACCTCATCGAAGCTAAGCGAAGACATAAAACGCGATATTAAAAAATTGCAGGAGAGTTTACTTAACAATAAAAACAACTCGTGGGAGCAAACAAAAAAATTGCAAGATATTGTTAATAAACAAAATCAGTTAGAACAATTAATTAAAGAATTATCGTTAGAAAATAAAAAGAAAGATAACTTTGTAAACACTTTTTCGGAACAAGCTCAACAACTTATCGAAAAACAAAAACAAATTGAAGACCTTCTCGAAAATATTATGGACGACGAAATGAAAAAGTTAATGGATGAGCTTAAAAAATTAATGGATAATTTCGATAAAAATAAGCTCAACAATTTAGCCGAGCAAATGAAAATGAGCTACGAAGACCTTAACAAACAACTTGATAGAAATATGGAAATGCTTAAACGGTTAGATATCGAAGAAAAAACCGAAAATATTTTAAAAGAACTCGCTCAATTATCAGAAGAGCACTCTAAATTATCAGAAAAAACAACCGATAAAAAAAACTCTATAGATTCACTTTCGAGCGAACAAAAACAACAAGAGCAAAAGTTCGATGATTTAATGAAGCAATACGATGAACTTCAGAAAAAAAACGATGAGCTTAAAGAACCAATGGATTTAAAAGACTTTCAACAGGAAAAAAATGAAATTCATAATGAGTTTAACAACTCGCAGGAGAATTTAAAACAAAATAGCCGTAAAAGTGCATCGGGAAGTCAAAAAAAGAATGCTAAACAAATGAAAAACATGTCGCAGAAAATGCAGGACATGCTCAATGATAGCGAAATGGAACAGGATGGCGAAAATGCCGAAAATCTTAAACAAATAATAGATAATTTAGAAAAGTTTTCGTTTGATACCGAAGCTCTAATGGGTCAGGTTGGTAAAGTAAATTATAACGACCCTTCATATATTAAAAATATCGAAAAGCAAAAAAAACTTAACAGCGACTTTAATATTATAAAAGATTCTTTATCGGCATTAGCAAACCGCTCACCAATGTTAGGTTCCGAAATAAATAGCAAAATAAAGAACATTCAAAAGCTAAATGACAAAACAATTACTAATTTTGACGAAAGAAATACCGGCATGGCAAAAACCAACGAACAATTTATAATGACTAATGCAAACGACCTTGCACTTTTGCTTGGTGAAGTTTTAGACCAAATGCAAAAACAATCACAATCGCAATGTAGCGGAGGTAAATGCAAAAAACCTGGCAGCGGTAAGCCAAATATGTCGCAAATGAAAAATCTACAAAAATCTTTAAAGTCGCAAATGCAATCAATGATTGATGAACTTAAAAAGGGCGACGGGAAAAAAGATGGAAAATCAATGAATGAACAAATTGGGAAAATGATTTCGCTTCAGGATAAATTTAATCAAATGCTTAACCAGCTTATGCAAAATGGTGGCTTAAGTCCCGAAACCACAAAAATGCTTAAAGAAATTAAAACTATGGTTAACGATGTTGAGAAAGATATTGTAAATAAAAATATTACACCTCAAACAATGCTCCGTCAGGAACAAATTTTAACACGATTGTTGGAAGCCGAAAAGTCAGACCACGAAAGAGAAACAGAAAATAAAAGAGAATCTAACGAAGGAAAAAACAATAAAATAAGTAACCCAGAGCAAATTTTTAAGTATAAAGGAGTAAATTCGCACTATAATGAAATGCTCGAAGGAAGTAAAATAAAATTGACAAAGTATTACAACAACAAATATAAAGAATACATGATACACTTAAACGAATAGATGTCATGAAAGAAGAAATAAAATTTCAATCAAAAATCGAAAACATTAATATAGTTGAAAAGCTAGTAGATGAAGTTTCGGCAAAACAAAATTTAAGTTCCGAAATATACGGTAACTTATTGGTTGCCATGGTAGAAGCAGTTAACAACGCTATTATTCATGGTAATAAATTAGACGAATCGAAAGAAGTGGTTTTAAACTATGGTATCGAAAAGGGTTTCTTTTGGTTTAATATAAAAGACCAGGGCAAGGGCTTCGATTTTAATGATTTACCCGACCCAACCTCGCCCGAAAATATAGAAAAACCACATGGCAGAGGAATCTTTCTTATGTCGCACCTTGTTGACGAAATTTCATTTGAAGAAAATGGCACAAAAGTTTGTCTGAAAATTAAAATGTAAACAATAGTCACACAATCCGATAGCTATCGGACGTTTTCTAACCGCAATATAAAGTCTGACAATCAAATGACCATTTATAACTACTGTATGACTATGTATGACAATTGTCTGACTATGTATGACAACTGTATTAACTATTGTATGACAAAGTTTGACCATGAACCAAAAACATTTTTGAACTTGAAACTATAAACCATGAACATTTTTAAACTTTTTTAATTAATGCCCGCTTCAATTTATTTTCTTAAAATTTCTTCAAATATATTAAAAGGCAAAAAACGAAAAACCTATAATTGGCTCAAGCAAACTATCGAAAAAGAAAAAAAAACTATCGGTAATATTTCAATAATTCTCACCTCAAAAAAAGAACTTCTCGCAATAAACAAAAAGTATTTAAAACACAGCTATCATACTGATATAGTTACCTTTAACTACAACGAAAACAATATTATTTCGGGCGATTTATTTATTAGTTTACCACAAATAAAAGAAAACTCTAAAACATACAATGTAACTTACGAACAAGAACTGCTTCGGGTTATTATTCACGGAGTTTTTCATTTGCTCGGTTACAACGATAAAACAGAAAAAGAAAAAATTGTAATGCGAAAAAAAGAAGATAATGCCCTTTCATTTTATTATTTGTAAGATTTATTTGCTTAACATAAAAATTATTCATTAATTTGCTTAAAATAATTTAACGCCATTTACATTATTCAATAATAAATTATTTTAGTTTATAGGCAACCTTTTAATGTTATTAATTGACTTGTATATTAAATAAAACTTTGTAATATGAAACGACTATCATTATTTTTTGCGTTTTTATTCCTGTTAATTATAGGAAAACTTGATGCTCAAACTGAATATAAAAAACCTTTATTTCAGGCATCATTAAAAAGCCAGAAGGCTATTATTGAAAATAAAGGACAATATGCCGATATCAACGGCAAAAAAGTATTGTTCACAAATTTCGACAATCAGGAAGAATTTTATTTCACAAATTCTGGTTTAATAATAAAACTCGATACAGTTTTATATAAAAAACCATGGGCAAAAAAATTAAAAGATGTTTTTGAAAAAGAAAGAGAAACCGAAAAAGAATTTTTTAAAGAAACTTCATTTTATTTATATGCAGAGTGGCAAAACACAAATCCCGATGTGAAAATTGAAGCGTCTGAAAAGACTGATGGTGATTATATTTTTGGAATGTATAAAGCTCTTTGTAACGGTTACAAAAAAATTACTTACAAAAATATTTATCCAAATATTGATATTGAATATACAATGCCCTCTGATAGTTCAGGGATAAAGTATAATATTATTCTTCATCCCGGTGCCGACGCTTCTAATATTTCGTTAAAATATTCAGGCGATGTTACAAACATGTTTTCCGATAATAATGGGAACATTGTTATAAAAACACCTTTGCATAATATTATTGAACATTCTCCTAAAAGTTTTTATTCAGATGCAACCGGCGATGTAGCTTCGGCATACATTTTAAGAGATAATATAATTACATTTTATATATCTGAAAATAATCAGAATAAAACCTTGGTAATTGACCCATGGATTTCTGGCATTACTGGTTATACCAACCCTTATGGTTACGATGTAGAATACGACTGGAGTAATAATTTATACGTTTACTATAATGATTATAATGGGTACAACCTTGGACTTTATGTAAGAAAATTCTCTCCAACTGGCACTTTATTATGGACACATACTATTACTACTCAAATTACTTACGAAGGTAATTTTATGTTAGATAAACTAGCTAATAAAATTTACATTTCTGAAGGATTTAACGGAAGTGGTGCAACAGCTTATAGAATAAATACCAGTAATGGTGTAGCCGATGGTTTTGTTTCTCAGCAAAATGGAAGTTTTAGAGAAATGTGGGATATGGCTTTCGATTGTAATTTAAACAGAATAATTGGAGTAGGTGGCGGAACAAACTCCAACCTAAATGGAGGACTTATAAATCCTGTAACTGGTGCTGTTTCTATTGCAAACTTTACCGGATTAAGTCCTACCGACCAGGATATTGCCTGCCAAGCTGTTGATGGACAAGGAAATTTGTTTGTTGTTTACGCTTTTGCTGCAGGGTATATGGACCATTTAATTTCATTAGTAAATAGTACTTTAAATGGTTATGTTTGGCAACTTAATCACGGAATGTATGGTTTTGGTGAGTGCATAAACCATGCACCTGATTTTTCGTGTTCGGGTCCTGGCTCTAATGCCTTTAATGGTTTAGATGTAAATAATAACTATTTATATTTTTACGACGGTCAAGGGCTAGCAGCATATAATAAAGCTACCGGAGGACAAATTGCTGCCACTTCTGTTGGTTGGTCGGGACAATTTTATACACCTCGTACTCAAGGTGGTATTGCTGTTGATGACTGTGATAACGTTTATATTGGTGGTCCAAATAGTAATATATTAATGTATCATTTTACCGGTTCTGCATTTACTCAATTAGGTAATATGCCATTAGGTTGGTCGAACAACCATAGTGTTTTTGATATTAAATATGATAAAAATACAAATTTATTATACGTTTCAGGTCATAACAATGTTGGCGTTTTTATTGCTACACAAAGTGCTAGCTGCACCAATAACGCTATAACAAATACAGCAATCTGTACTGGTCCACAAACTGGTTCTGGTACAGTTACAGTAAGTACAAATCTTTCAAATCCTATTGTAACTTATACATGGTACGATTCAGGCGGAAATATTATTAGCACTACACCAAATAGCACTAATTTAAGCAATACCGTACCTGGTTTAACTAACGGAACATACATTGTTCATGCACAAATTAATCCTGCTTGCGGTCCTGTATTAATTGATACAGTTGTTGTATTTTGTCCAACTTGTTCTGCAACTATCACTCCAACTCCAGTTTCTTGCTATGGTGGAAATAATGGAAGCGCAACTGTTACCCCTTCTGGTGGTGTAGGTCCTTATACTTATGTTTGGTCACCTACGCCCGGCTCGGGACAAGGAACACCTAATGTAAGCGGATATTCGGCTGGCATAATTTACGTTACTGTTACCGATGGAAATAACTGCGTTGCTACTGCAACAGCTACAATTACTCAATCCGCAGCAGTTGCACCTGTAATAACAAATACAAGTGTTTTATGTAATGGGGGTGCAAGCGGAACAGCCACCGCCACTGTTACAGGAGGAACTCCTAATTATTCTTACAATTGGGCTCCTGCACCCGGAACCGGACAAGGAACTGCTAACGTAGGCGGTTTATCGGCTGGAACTTATAACCTCACAGTAACTGATGCAAACGGATGTACCGGAACATCATCAACTGTAATTTCGCAACCACCAGTTTTATCAGTTTCAATAAATCATACTAATGTTACATGTAATGGCGGAAATAACGGTACTGCTACAGCAACCGTTTCGGGTGGAACTCCAGCTTATTCATATAGTTGGTTACCCATTCCAGGCAGCGGACAAGGCACACCAACACCAACTGGTTTATCTGCAGGAACATATTCGTTAACAGTTACCGATAATAATAGTTGTACTGCTATTCAAACTGTTGTTATTACTGCTCCACCACAATTAGTGATTACAGCTACAGCAAACCCAACTTCAGTTTGCCCTGGCGGCTCATCAATATTAACTGCAAGTGGAGCAAATACTTACACTTGGGCACCTTCACCTGATTTATCAGCAACTACAGGCTCATCAGTTACTGCTACTCCAACAGCATCAAACACATATTATGTTACAGGTACCGATGTAAATGGTTGTACTGCTACTACTCAAGTTGGAGTTTCTATTTATGTTCCTCCAACTGCCACTTTTATAGCGCAAACTCCTATTTGTGCCGGTGACCCAGCATCTATCAATTATACTGGCACTGGTGGAGTTACTTATAACTGGAACTTTAATGGTGCAACCATTCTTACCGGAACTCTTGGGACAGCCGGACCATTTACTATTACTTGGAATACAGCAAATACTTATGCTGTTACTCTTCAGGTTACTGATGCAAATGGTTGTGTTAGCGATTTAGAAATTCATTATATTCAAGTTGTTGGTGCAGGTACACCAAGTTGTTGTACTTTCCCAACTCCCGATGCTGGTCCCGATTTACAATTTTGCGGATTAACCGGTAGTTTTAATGCTATCACTCCTGATGACCTGAGCTATGTTGGTACATGGACTCAAATTACTGGTCCTGTTGGAGGAATTTCAACTTATGGAAATAGCCATTCTATTACTTCAAGTGTTACAGTTACATTAGATGGAAATTATCAATATCAATGGAATGAAACTAATGGACCTTGCGATTCAGCCGATTTTATTTCAGTAACATTTATTCAAAATCCTATTGCTAATGCCGGTCCCGATACTACTATTTGCGGATTAAATTACAACATGCTTGCTCAAATGAGTACTTCAGGTACGGGTTCATGGACAGGAACCGGAATCACATCACCTACAAGTCCAACTTCGCCCGTTTCAGTTGTAGCTTATGGCACATATACTTATGGGTGGACTGAAAATAATGCAGGTTGCACAAATTCTGACTCAGTTCAAATTGAATTTTTACAAGTTCCCGTAGCTGATGCCGGAATTGATGGCACTGGTTGTGGCTTTAGCTACACTTTATCTGCCGATGGTACATATCCTGGTTATTGGTCGGGACCTTCAGGAGTTATTTATACCGATGGTTATACACTTTCTACAACAGGTATTTTGATACCTAACTATACCGGCTCATCTTATACTGCAACATTTACATGGCATGCTATAAACGGAATTTGTACTGATAATGATGATGTTAATGTTACCTTTATTCGCCCTCCGCATGCCGAAGCTGGTCCACCACAGGATGTTTGCGGTGCAATTGCTCAGGTTCTCGCCGATACTATTGGTTCGGGATTAGTTTCCGGATATTGGACTGTTAATCCTTTAGGTCCTCAATTAACACCATTTAATCCTTATGGAGCTACTGTTGATATCTCAATTTTAGGTGATAATGCCTATAATAATCAATCAGTTGGAGAATATTATTTAATATTTGTTGCAGATAACGGACAAGGTTGTGCAGGAAAAGATTCTTTGAAAATTTCCTTCTACGATGTTCCTGTTGCAGATGCTGGTGCCGAATATGATTCTATTTGTGGCAAATCTTATAATTTGAATGGAATATGGTCAATTGATAATCCTGTTGGGCAATGGTTAACAATTTCTGGTCCCGGAACTGCAAACTTTGTTAACCCAACAAGTAATTCAACACAGGTAACAGTAACGCAATTTGGAGTTTATCAATTTGTTTGGAAAGAATCAAATGCCTTACAGACAAGCTGTTCCGACAGAGATACAATTACAATTGATTTTAAAATAGTTCCAATGCCCGATGCAGGATTAGATTTTGCAATTTGTGGTAAATTTGCATACATCTGTGCCGACACAACTGTTTCGGATGGTAGTTGGAGTTGTCCACAAGGTGGAATTGCATATTATGATGCTGAAAATGGTAACATTACTCCGTCTAATCAATATGTGCCTTGCACATGGATAAGATATCCGTCTGAAAATGTAACAGTTACTATGTATTGGTCGGAATTTAACGGAGTTTGTTATGGCTACGACTCTATAAATGTCCGCTTTAAATATATTCCTCCTGCTATCGAACTTGTTGACCCAACCGACACATTTGTTTGCGGACCAACTTTCTATAATTTGAATGCAGAAAATCCTACTAATTCTAGTTGTTGGCAATGTACTGGAAACTGGATAGACACTGTTGCGAATACTGTATTTTCAGTTACTCCTAATGGCACAAATACTAATCCTACAGCAACAATAGATACCGGTGGTTCAACTTATTATGGCTGGCATAGTTTCTATTGGGTTACTTCTAATGACCAATGTCACGATACATCTCAGGTTGTACATGTGTTATTTATAGAAAAACCTATCGCCAACGCAGGTCTAAATTATTGGCCCGGGTTATTTGGTCCTAATCACGAAATAAAAACTGATACTGTTTGCGGATTATCGTGGCAGATGGGAGCAATTCCTTCGATAGGTACTGGAACGTGGTATTCGGAAGGAACAAATGCTCACTTCGATTCATTAAATGGTCCAACAACAACTAATGTTTATAATGACAGTTTGTATTTATCATGTAGTGGTTGTTATACAGTATTTAATACAACTGGTAACCAATATCAAGAATTTATTTGGCAGGAAAATAATCAGGGTTGTTATGATAGTGATACAATACGCTTATATTTTGCACCATACCCGAGCGGTCTGTTTACCGTAACAATTCCACAATGCCGCCACGATAGCTCAATGCTCATAGCAAACACATGGAATTTGCCAAATAATGTTGATTATGGTATAACAACTTTTTCATGGCTATATCCGGGAGGAGTATTAGATTCTTCAATTGCAAACCCAAATAATTCTGACACCATTTATGTTAGCTGGCCTATCGGCGAACAACATCCTGTAACGCTTATCACAACAAATCAATGGGGTTGCCAGAGCGGTACAGTAACTTATAATGTTATAGAACCAATTCCATTTAGCCCAATTTACGATTTAATTCCAGCTTCGTGTGGTTTATGTAATGGCGAAATAGAATTAAGCACTTCATATATAAATCCTTCCAATGACACTCTTACAAATTATTACACCTTTAACTGGGTTGATTCTATATTTGGCAACTCTTCCTCGCTAACACAAACAGGCTTGTGTCCATTAACAAATTACAATATTGTTGTAAACGGACAATCACTTTCGCCTGATGCAACACCCGGTTCGTATTGCCATGATTCGGTAACAATATTTATTCCCGACACTGGTTATGTAATTGCACAATTCGATACACTAACAATAGAACAGCACGAGGCAGCACCTTATAATGTACAATTTATAAACACATCAATTGGTGGTCGTAAATATTCGTGGAGAATTTATAATGAGTCGGGAGAACTTATTTATACAAGCACTTTAGAAGATCCAAATTATACTTTTAACGATAAAGGTTGTTATCAAATAGTGTTAGTGGCAACGAGCAAATGGTATTGCAAAGACACAGCAATGTTTAATCCATTATGTGTTGATGCACCGCCAATACTCGAAGTTCCTAATTCATTTACCCCAAATGGTGATGGTCAAAACGATTATTTCAGCGTACATAGCAAATCAATATTAGAATTTCATGCAGTAATTTATAACAGATGGGGCAAAAAGCTTTACGAATGGGATAACGCTGATGGTTACTGGGATGGTAAAGTAAATGGGTCAAATGCTACTCCCGGTGTATATTATTATATTATAACTGCAAAAGGCAAAAAAGAAACTGATTTTGAGTTTAAAGGATTCTTCTATTTATTAAAGGAAAAATAATAAATTATTATAATTTAATAAAAGGGACAAAGAATATTTTTTGTCCCTTTTTTTTAAACAAAATTTGGTGTAATAGACAAAAAGTAGGCTTTATTTTTCTTTATTATTTTCTATATTGATATTATATACTAAATTTGTTAGACAGATGGGCTCGTAGTTCAACCGAATTAATTTTAGATACTAAAGAATTAATTGATAAAGGCATTTCGTTTATATCAATTTCCGATAATTTAGATTTTAGTACAGCATCGGACATTTACATTTTCAAATACTTTCTGCCTTTGCTGAATTTGAGCGGGAACTTATTCGTGAACGCACAATCGAGGGTTTAAAACGAGCCAAGTTGCAAGGTAAAATTTCAGGACGTCCTAAAGGCAAAAAAGACAGTAAGCCAAGACGTAAATTGGGTTATATTTTACGTCATGCAAAAGAACATAAAGCTATTGACGAAAAAAACGGAAAGTATCAGGCAACTGAAACGTACTTAAATTAACGTTTGTACAATTTTATTCTTTGATTACAATTGCCTTTTTTGTTAGAAACATTTCGGAATTATTGGTTAATTGTTATTATGTGTTTTTATTTCCTATTTTTTCATTTTTAGAATTTACAAACTTCGTAGCGTTTTCCTGCACCGCTTCCATGCCACCTTTTGCATCAATAACGCTTTGTAAAACATAAAGTCGTACACAAACCTTTTTATCAGCAACAGGCTTTCTGCCACAGTTTTTTATCTTTGTCAATGTATTGTCGTATAGCTTATGAATATGAAAACATAAATCCCAGTTTTTACCCCATACTATATTGTCTTCCTCTATCTTGAATTTTTTAAATTCGTTTAGCTTTTTATATTTTTGATAATCGGGATTTTTCTGTTTCATCACATAATATTCAAAGTCAACAACATTAACTTTTTCGTCATTAAAAGTCAATCTAACCTTGTAATCACAGACATATTCTGCTTTTATGATTGAAATATTTTTCATAGGTTAAACTTTTTTAATTATTTTTTCAAATTTAGGAGTTTCTTTTTTAACAATAACCATAATCCATTTATCGGTTATTTGAGAATGAAACTTTTTCACGAAATTTATTGCATCAGCTTGTTTGTTTGTAGGAATATGCTGCTTATTCGTTACTTTTTTCAATATAACTTTTTTCAATTTTCCACCTTTTCATATTCTATTTCTACTTTGCTTTCAATTTCGATTAAAGTCATAAATTTGATTATTTTATTTATTAAAACCACTCTGTAACATTTTATTAATAACTTCATCTAACAACAATATAAAGATAAAATTTTCCGTCAACTGATTTACATATACCTGCACTACCTTCTTTTTTATTATCATTTTTTTTATGTTCAATAAATTTTTTGTTGTAAATGCTTTCTAATGTATAAATAAATTCAGGATTTTTGCTCTCGCATAATAAAAACATTTCTGAATATTCTTTATGATTCATATTTATTACAGGTGGATTGCCTGTTTTACCAATTTTAAAACCCTTATATTGCTTTGTTATTTTGTTAATAGATTTTGTAATGTTTGCCTTTAATGTTGGCTCATTGGTTTTTTCATAATGTTTATTCAGATAAACACAATAAATGTGTTCAGTTGAAATCTTTTTTAACTCATTGTCTGCACTAAACAACTCCTTTAAAAGAATTGCTAATCCAGTTCCGATAAGTAGTAATGGAAACATTGTTTTATTTTTATTCAAAAATACAAAATTTTTAAATAATGCTCCCCTAAATAATTATTTATAAAAAAAAGGGCTAAAAAAGACTTTATCCCCCCTTGTATTTTAATACTCAAATAAACGTTCCTTTATTTGAAATCATTATACTTGCTTAAATGAAGTCAAAAATATTAAGTTAAAATAAATGTTGGGCAAATATTGGGCAATAAAAAAAGGATTAAATTGATTTTAAACAACTTAATCCTTTTAATTGTCGGGGTGAGAAGACTCGAACTTCCGACCACTTGCACCCCATGCAAGTACGCTAGCCAACTGCGCTACACCCCGAAATATTTTAAAAGAACTTATATCAAATATACTAGTGTTAACTTGCAATAGTAATCTATATTAAAAATAAATAACATAAAACATAAAACAAGAAATGACTAAGTGTTTTTCCCTGATTTGTTTTTACGTAACGAGAACTCAATCA
>MENF01000072.1 GCA_001769035.1 Bacteroidetes bacterium GWA2_32_17 | reverse complement strand
AAAACTTAGAAATAACATGACTTTATCTGAAGTCCTACTATGGAACGAACTAAAACAAAAGAAAATACTCGGTATGGATTTTGACCGGCAACGGCCTATATTAAATTATATAGTTGACTTTTATTGTAAGGATTTAATGCTTGCAATTGAAGTTGATGGTAGCAGCCATAACAATAAATACGAGCAAGATAAAATAAGACAGCAGGAATTAGAAAACGAAGGTGTGAGTTTTTTGCGTTTCGATGATTTAGAAGTAAAAAAAGATATGGGTAATGTGTTACTGGTAATTGAGAATTGGATAAAAACGGAGGTGAGAATAAATGGGTGTGTTGGGCGAGAGTAACCCACCCCTAACCCATCCCAAGAGGGGAACTAAAACAGCAATCCCTACAAGCATGTGAACAAGAAGTAATAACATATTGCAAATTAACAACGTTTGTAATATTATTCACATTTTATTATATTAATAATACAGAATTATACCCCCAATACACTCCCCTCCCACGGAGGAGCAGGGGTGGGTAACTCCTCACCCCCAACTCCCCACCCATCACAACTTGCCTTTTATTTTTTTTGCACTTTGCCACCCCGCACCTTAATCCTAAAGGACACTACCGCACCAAAACTTGCCATTTGTTTTTTTTATCAAAAACTAATTCGATATAATCGGATTAGAATATAAACAAAACGTTAACCCACATTGCAGAAAAAACTATCAAAACCACGAAATAAATTGTTGGCCGATATCTTTTATAAAGCAGGTTTTATCGAAAGCTGGGAAAGAGGTACAATTAATATTATTAATGAATGTAAAACTGGTAATATTCCTGAACCAAATTTCTATGAAGAACATGGAGTGGTTAAAATTGTTTTTGAGTTAACCGGTATTAATAAATTTCAAAATGGCGAATTAAATGGCAGATTAAATGGCAGATTAAATGAAAAGCAAAAAAATGTTTTGAGTATTATTAACAAAAATCCCGGTATTCAGTTGATGATTATTGCAGAAAAAACAGGTGTTTCTATTTTTACTTTAAATAAATATGTGAAAATATTTATTGATAATCAATTAATAGAACATCGTGGCAGTAAAAAAACAGGAAGATACTATGCCATTTAAGTGCGCTTAATATTATTAATGAATGTAAAACTGCTAATATTCCTGAACCAAATTTCTATGAAGAACATGGAGTAGTTAAAATTGTTTTTGAGTTAACCGGCATTAATAAATTTCAAAATGGCGAGTTAAATAAAGGGCAACAAAAAATTTTTAAAGAAATAATACTAAAACAAGGTATGAATGCCAGCATGATTTCAAAAAAACTTAATATCCAGTTTAGCACAATTGATAAGCATATTAGAGTTTTGCTTAAATTAAATTTAATTGAACGCCGTGGAAGTAAAAAAACAGGAGGGTATTATACAATTATTCAACAAAAATAAAAAATACAATAAATTTCTCATCTGGTTCAATTTGTTTAGTGTTTGCTTCTGAAAAATATAATGAGAATGATTATTTTAGAGAATATAATGATTTTATAGGTAAATTAAAATTTTAATTTTCTAATAAAACTATCAATGTATAAAAATGATATTATACATATTATTAATAATGGCGAAAACGAGTGCGTTGAATTTAAAACTTCATTTGGTAAAGAAGTTATTGAAAGTATTGTTGCATTTTCAAATACAAAAGGTGGAAAAGTTATTGTTGGCGTAAGTGATAATAAAAAAATTGCCGGAATAAATGTTTCGGACGAAAGCATTCAAAACTGGCTCAATCAGATAAAACAGAATACCGAACCACAAGTTATTCCAGAAGTGATTACTGTTGAGATAAATAAAAAAAATATTATTGTTTTTGATGTTATTGAATATCCAATAAAACCAGTTGCATTTAAAAATAAATTTTTTAAACGAGTTGCTAATTCAAACCATTTAATGAGTATTAATGAAATTACAAACGAGCATTTAAGAACAATTAATACAAGCTGGGATTTTTATCCCGATCCAAACCATAGTGTTAAAGATATTTCTATTGAAAAGGTTAATGGTTTTATTAAAAAAATAGAACAACGTACACAAAACAAAACTGATTTTAAAGGATTAGTATTTCTATCCAAATTAGAGTTTATCAGAAATAATCAGCTATCTTTTGGTGCTTATTTGTTGTTTGTTAAAGGTTATTGCTTAATAAGCGACGTGCAGGTTGGGCGTTTTAAAAGCGAAACTAAAATTATTGATAGCATTTCATTAAATACCGATTTGTTTAGCGAAACTGATGAAATTATTGCTTTTATTAAAAAGCATTTAATGGTTGAATTTATTATTACAGGCGAACCGCAACGTACAGAACGTTTTGACTACCCCCTTGATGCCATTAGAGAAATTGTTGTAAATATGATTGTACACCGCGACTATAGAGACAGTAGTGGCAGTATTATAAAAATATTTGACGATAGAATTGAATTTTATAATCCCGGAAATTTATTTGGAGGGCTAACAATAAAAAATTTATTATCGGGTAAATATAGTTCTAAAACCAGAAATAATTTAATTGCAAAGGCATTTAAAGAAATTGGCTTAATTGAACGTTATGGTTCGGGAATTATGCGAATACAAAAAATTTGTAACGACTATCGAATAAAAGAACCAAAATTTGAAGAAGTATTTAACGGCTTTATGGTAACTTTATATAAAGAAAAATTAGAAGACAATAAAAATGTTACTGAAAATGTTACCGATAATGACACCGATAATGACACCGATAATGACACCGATAATGACACCGATAATGACACCGATCGTGGTCAAATAATAATGAATCTAATAAAAAAAGATTCAAGAATTACGTTAAGCCAATTAGCTAAAAAATTAATTGTATCTAGAAGTACCATTTTAAGAGAAATTAAAGACTTAAAAGCAAATGGTAAACTTAAAAGAATTGGAACAGAAAAAAGCGGACATTGGGAGATACTTTAAGTTTTATCGAAAGCTGGGGAAGAGGCACAATTAATATTATTAATGAGTGTAAAACTGCCAATATTCCTGAACCTAATTTTTATGAAGAACATGGAGTGGTGAAAATTGTTTTTGAGTTAACCGGCATTAATAAATTTCAAAATGAGGGAGTAAATGAGGGAGTAAATGAGGGAGTAAATGAGGGAGTAAATGAGGGAGTAAATGAGCTACTAATTATAATTAAAAAACACTCTGGTCAAAGAGTTCCTTTTTTAGCAAAAAAAATAAACAAGTCTAATAAAACAATTGAACGATGGCTTAAAAAATTAAAAGAAAGTGACAAAATTGAATTTAAAGGAAATAGTAAAACGGGGGGGTACTATGCCATTTAAGTGCGCTTAATATTATTAATGAATGTAAGACTGCCAATATTCCTGAACCTAATTTTTATGAAGAACATGGAGTGGTGAAAATTGTTTTTGAGTTAACCGGCGTAAATAAATTTCAAAATGGCGGATTAAATGGCGAATTAAATGGCGAATTAAATAAAGGACAACAGAAAGTTTTTAAAGAAATAATACTAAAACCCGGTATTAATGCCAGTTTGATTTCAAAAAAACTTAATATCCCGTTTAGCACAGTTGATAAACATATTAGAGTTTTGCTTAAATTAAGTATAATTGAGCGTCGTGGCAGTAAAAAGACAGGAGGATACTATGCCATTTAAGCACAATTAATATTATTAACGAATGTAAAACTGCCAATATTCCAGAACCCAATTTTTATGAAGAACATGGAGTGGTGAAAATTGTTTTTGAGTTAACCGGCATTAATAAATTAAAAAATGAGGGGTTGAATGAACCACATGTTAGTATTAATGTTTTTGACAAATCGCGAGATAAATCAGAGAAAACTGTGGGAGAAAGTTCGGAGAAAAGTTCGGAGAAAAGTTCGGAGAAAATAATTTCTTTAATTAAAGAGCAATCTGATATTACTATTGTAGAAATGGCGGTACATTTAAATATATCAACAAGGGCTGTTGAGAAATGGTTGGCAATATTAAAAGAAAAAAAACTCATTAAACGCATTGGACCTGACAAAGGCGGACACTGGGAAATAATTCAGAATTAAATTACTTACAGAAGCTTTTTACCTTACAGGTGATATTGAAAAATACGGAACCGGTTTTAAACGACTTAGAAATTGGTTTTCCAAATACAAAAATATTTCTTTTGAAATTAAAGATTCAACTGATTTTATTAGAATAAAAGTTAATAAAATTAAGAATATTCTTGATAACGATACCGATAAAGTCCCCGATAAAGTCCCCGATAAGGTCCCCGATAGCCTGACAGAAAATCAACAAAAAATATTGAAACTAATAGAGCAAAACAAAATGATTTCAATGTCACAAATAGCTGAAAATATCGGCATTTCAAAACGAAAAGTACTGGACAACATAAACAAACTAAAAGCAAAAGGCGTGATAATACGACAGGGAAAAGCAAAAGGCGGATATTGGAAAATAATTCAGAATTAAATTACTTATCGAAGTTTTTTATCTTACAGGCGATATTGAAAAATACGGAACCGGTTTTAAACGACTTAGAAATTGGTTTTCCAAATACAAAAATATTTCTTTTGAAATTAAAGATTCAACCGATTTTATTAGAATAAAAGTTAATGAAAGTAATAATATTCTTGATAAAGCCATAGATAAATCAGAGAAAACTGTGGGAGAAACTGTAGAGAAAAGTTCGGAGAAAAGTTCGGAGAAAAGTTCGGAGAAAAGTTCGGAGAAAATAATTTCTTTAATTAAAGAGCAATATGAGATTACTATTGCCGAAATGGCTATACAGTTGAATATGTCAACAAGAGCTATTGAGAAATGGTTGGCAATATTAAAAGAAAAAAAACTTATTAAACGCATTGGCCCTGACAAAGGTGGACACTGGGAAGTTATAAAATAAACTCAACTCCCCACACTCCCCTGTCACCCGAGGTGCGAAGCAAACTCGAAGGGACACACAACTCAAAATTGACTTTCAGACTTTATTGACTTATCAAAATGAACAATCATTTTCTCAACGGCCTCCGAACTTACACCTTTACAAGTAAGAAAGATGTCGTTTCATATATTCAATCTCATAACACTATACTTGTTGCAGTAAATGCAGAAAAAATAATGCGAAGCGATGAAAAGCTAAAGACATTGATAAATGCAAATACAGGTTATTCTGATGGAGTTGGTGCCGTTTGGGCTTTAAAGAAAAAAGGATTTAAAGGAGCAATAAAAATTCCAGGCGTAGAATTATGGTTTGAAATTGTGAAAACTTTAAATCATTCTCATAGTTTTTATTTAATAGGTAGCACAACTGAAGTTATTGAGACAACAGTTAAAAAGTTGAAGGTAGATTTTCCGGAAATAAACATTAAAGGGTATAGAAACGGTTTTTTTAAAGATGGCGACTTAGATAAACTAAAGGCCGATTTAAAGTATTTAAAACCTGAAATCGTTTTTGTTGCTATGGGTTCTCCAAAACAAGAATATTTAATGCAGGATTTATTTGCTTCTCATGAAGCAATTTATCAAGGTTTAGGTGGTAGTTTTGATGTTTATACAGGGAAAGTTAAACGAGCACCTGTCTTTTTTGTTAAATTTGGTTTAGAATGGTTTTATCGGCTGGCAAAACAACCTGCACGTGTTGGCAGACAAATTATTTTAATGAAGTTCTTTTGGAAACTGATGATTGGAAAAATGTAATAAATACGAAATAATAATAAATAGATGTCTCTTTCATTTAAAACTGCTTTAGTTACAGGTGCCGATGGATTTATAGGCTCACATCTTACTGAAACTTTGTTAGCACAAGGTGTAAAAGTAAAAGCACTTGCTTTATATAATTCGTTTAATAATTGGGGATGGCTTGAGGATATTCCAAAAAATAAAAATCTTGAAGTAATTACCGGAGATATTCGTGACCCTCATTTTTGTAAAATATTAGTTAAAGATGTTGATATTGTATTTCATCTGGCAGCTCTTATTGCAATTCCATATTCATATGTAGCACCGGATTCTTATGTTGATACTAATATTAAAGGAACTTTAAATATCTGTCAGGCTGCAAAAGAAAATGGAAATATTCGAGTTATTAACACTTCAACTTCTGAAGTTTATGGAACTGCTCAATATGTGCCTATTGATGAAAAACATCCAAAGCAACCACAATCTCCTTATAGTGCATCAAAAATAGGTGCCGATGCTATGGCATTGAGTTTTTATAATGCTTTTAACTTACCTGTAACTATTGTTCGACCATTTAATACGTATGGACCCAGGCAAAGCGCACGAGCAGTAATCCCAACAATTATAACACAAATTGCAAATGGTTTTAAAACAATAAAACTGGGAGATACAACACCGACCAGAGATTTCAACTTTGTAAAAGATACATGTAGCGGATTTATCTCTATTGCAAATACTGAAAAAACAATTGGACAAGAAATTAATATTGCAACTAATTCTGAACGTACAATTGCCGATGTTGCCCATCGTATTTCAGGAATTATGAATACTAAAATAAAATGGGAAATTGACAAAAAACGTATACGACCAGAAAAATCGGAAGTGTTCAGGTTATTTGGAAACACTAAAAAACTAATTGAACTTACGGGTTACAAACCTAGATATTCTTTAGATGAAGGATTAAAAGAAACAATTGATTGGTTTATTAAACCTGAGAACTTAAATAAATATAAAGCAGAAATCTACAACGTGTAAAAAAATAAAACAAAGGTTTAGGTCAAGACTAAGCGAAGAAAGCAAGTCCTCAACCTCAACCTTAAATTTTTTATAATATGCCAGATTTTCAACAAATAATCAATTTCATTAGAGAAACTTTTAAAGAGCCCAAAGAGTTCATCCCTCTTCATGCTCCTGTTTTCTCTGGAAACGAAAAAAAATACCTTGCCCAATGTATCGACTCCACTTTTGTGTCGTATGTAGGTGAATTTGTAACTCGTTTTGAAGAACAAATTTCAAAATATACTGGAGCCAAGTATGTCGTTGCAACTGTAAATGGAACAACTGCATTACAAGTTTCACTTATTGTTGCCGGCCTTAAACAAAGTGAAGAAGTAATTACATCACCATTAACTTTTGCGGCAACCGCTAATGCTATTGTACATGCTGGTGGAACGCCCGTATTTGTCGATTGTGAAGAACAAACCCTTGGTTTAGATCCATTTAAATTGGAAGAATTTTTAAATAATAATTGCGAGGTACGTGAAAATAGTTGTTTTAATAAAACCTCACAAAAGCGAATTGCAGCGTGTGTCCCGGTTCATGTGTTCGGTCACCCATGCCAAATAGAAAAGATTATTGAAATTTGTGACAAATGGAAAATAACAGTTATTGAAGATGCTGCCGAATCTCTTGGTTCCTTTGTGGGGACAAAGCATACCGGAACTTTTGGTAAAGCAGCAATTCTTAGTTTTAATGGAAATAAAATTGTAACTACCGGTGGTGGTGGTATGATAATTACTGATGATGAAACTTTTGCTGCTCGTGCAAAATATTTGACAACCACAGCTAAAAAACCACACCCTTACGAATTTTTTCATACCGATGCGGGGTTTAATTTCCGTATGCCCAATGTAAATGCAGCTGTAGGTGTTGCTCAAATGGAAAACTTGTATTTGTTTCTTGAAAATAAAAGAAAATTGGCAATGATTTATAAGGAGTTTTTTAAAAAAGCAGGCATTCCCTTTTTTAAAGAAAAGCAGGGAAATACAACTAACTATTGGTTGAATTGCATTTTTATGCCCGACCGCAAAACCCGCAACGTATTTCTTGAATTTTCCAATTCCAACAATGTTATGGCTCGCCCTGCATGGGTACTTATGAATAAACTGCCTATGTACCAAACAACACAACATTTTCCTGTGGCAGAAAAAATCGAAAACACATTAGTCAATATTCCTAGTAGTGTAAGGATCTCTCAACCTTAGCCTCAACCTTAACTCTCAACCTCAACCTCAACCTTAACCTCAATATTGCCCTCAACAAAATAATGCTTAAATTTGTAAAAAACTTTCTTGTGGCAAAAAAAATTGAAAATACATAAGTAAATATTCCTATCAGTATAAGATTATGAAAAAGAAAGTTATAGTTATAGGCGATGGCGGCCATGCTAAAGTTGTTATTGACATAATACATGAAATGCAGAAATATGATATTATTGGTGTAACATCACTAAATTGTAATTTAAAGGAATTTTGTGGTTATCCAATTTTAGGAGATGATAGTATTTTATTGGAGTATTTAAAACAAGGTGTGAATAATATTGCAATGGGTATAGGTGGTTTTAAGGACAATAAACTTAGAACAAAATTGTATAATAATTTTGCAAATTTAGGATTTAACATTATAAATGCAATCCATCCAAAAACAATAATATCAAAGTCTGTTATTATAGGAAATGGTGTAACTATTTTTCCAGGAGTTGTAATAAATCCAGAAGTTAAAATTGGAAACAATGTTATTATTGCAACAAGTGCAACAATAGATCATGAATCTGTAATTAAAAATAATTCTTTAATTTCTGCTGGAGCGACAATAGGTGCAAATACTATTGTAGGTGAAGGAACACTATGTGCACTAGGATCAAAAGTAATTTCAGGTGTTACTATAGGGAAAAACTGTTTAATTGCAGCTGGGGCTGTTGTTGTAAATGATATTGATGATAACTCTACTGTTTTTGGAATACCAGCAAAAAAATTAATAAAATGAGTGAAACTTTTATAATTGCCGAAGCAGGAGTAAATCATAACGGTGATATTAATATTGCAAAAAAAATGATTGATGTTGCAATTATGGCTGGTGCTGATGCTATAAAATTTCAGACATTTATTACTGAAGAAAATATTTCCATAAATGCACCAAAAGCTGATTATCAAATAGAGAATACTGGAAATGTTGTCTCACAATTTGAAATGGTTAAAAAACTTGAGTTTTCATTTGCCGATTTCGAATTAATTAACACATACTGTAACAAAAAAGGAATCGTTTTTATCTCCACGCCTTTTGATTTTAAAAGCATTGATTTTCTTAATAAAATTGGAATGCAGACTTTTAAAATCCCTTCTGGCGAAATTACAAATTTACCCTATCTGAAAAAAATAGGTAAACTTAACAAAAGTGTCATTCTTTCAACTGGAATGGCAAATATAGAAGAAGTTAGTGCAGCATTAAAAATATTAATTGATGCTGGCACTCCAAAAAAAAACATAACCGTTTTACATGCCAATACCGAATACCCAACTCCATTCGAAGATGTAAATCTTTTAGCCATGCAAACAATAGGAAGAACATTTGACGTAAAAGTTGGTTATTCCGACCATACAAATGGAATTGAAGTTCCAATAGCAGCAGTAGCATTAGGAGCTTGTGTTATTGAAAAACATTTTACTCTTGACAGAAATATGGAAGGTCCCGACCATAAAGCCAGTTTGGAACCACCTGAATTAAAAGCAATGGTTTCCGCCATCAGAAATATTGAAAAAGCAATGAGTGGAAATGGCAACAAAGAACCTTCAAATTCTGAAAAAAAGAATATACCCATTGCCCGAAAAAGTATAGTGGCAAAAACAAATATTAAAAAAGGTGAAATATTTTCTGAAAATAATTTAACAGTAAAAAGACCTGGAACAGGAATCTCACCAATGTTGTGGCATAATGTTATTGGACAAAAAGCTCAAACTGATTTTCAACCTGATGATTTAATTTCTTTATAATGTTTATGTAATAGCAACAATAACAACAAATACCATCATTGCGAATCCCACCAAAACGGGATGAAGCAATCTAAACAAACCGTATTGCTATATGAAAATAGGAGTTCTTACTAGTTCTCGTGCTGATTTTGGTATTTATTTGCCATTACTAAAAAAAATATTTGAAGATATTTTTTTTCAAACAGAAATTATTGCATTTGGCACACATTTATCGGACTTGCATGGCAAAACAATTAATGAAATAATTAGCAATAATTTCCCGGTTAAACATCAAATTGTCACAACACCATCTAATGATACTCCTTTGAATATTGCAACTAGTATCGGTAAAACCATAAAAGCGTTTGCTAAATTCTGGAGTAAAGAAAAATTCGATTTGGTTTTTGCTTTGGGTGATAGATATGAAATGTTTGCGGCTGTTACAGCAGGTTCACCGTACAATGTAAAATTTGCTCACCTTCATGCAGGGGAAACTACACTAGGTGCAATTGATAATTCATACAGGCATAGCATTTCATTAATGTCTGAGTATTTATTTGTTTCAACCGAAGAATATAAAAAGAGAGCAATAAAAATAAATCAGAATCCGGAAAAGGTTTTTAATGTTGGAGCACTAAGCATAGATAATTTAAAAAACGTTGAATTATATTCTATTGATGAATTTAAAAAGCAATTTAACATCGATTTAAATCAACCCACAATACTTACTACTTTTCATCCAGAGACTGTTGCTCTAGAAAAAAACGAGAGTTATATTTCCGAATTACTTGTAACCATTAATGAATTAATCGAAAAATATCAAATTGTTATAACAATGCCCAATTCAGATACTATGGGATTAATGATTAGAGAAAAAATAGAGCGTTTTGCTTTAAACAAAAAACATGTTATTTTGGTAGAATCTTTTGGAATGAAAGGATATTTGTCTTGTATGAAATACTGTAGCTTTTTGCTTGGAAACACTTCAAGTGGCTTTGTTGAAGCTGCATTTTTTCCTAAATATGTTATCAATATTGGCGACAGGCAAAAAGGAAGAATATTAACACCAAATATTTATTCATTACATGTTTCCAAAGAAATAATACTTAAAACAGTAAATGATATTGAACAATTACCATCACAACAAAATGTAAATATTTATGGCGATGGCAATGCAGCAGATAAAATTATTCACATCTTAAAAAAACTTTAAATTTATTACTCATATCATACCCCAACAACTCTAAGCACTTGCCCCACCGCTATCCCCTCCAACGGAGGGGCAGGGGTGGGTAACTCCCCACTCCCCACCCATCACAACTTGCCTTTTATTATTTATTACACATATTTTTATTAAACGTAAAATACTTCCATATAACCCAATACTTAAAGATTTAGCTAAAAAACTTAGAAATAACATGACTTTATCTGAAGTCCTACTATGGAACGAGCTAAAACAAAAGAAAATACTTAATATGGATTTTGACCGGCAACGCCCTATATTAAATTATATAGTTGACTTTTATTGTAAGGATTTAATGCTTGCAATTGAAGTTGATGGTAGTAGCCATAACAATAAATACGAACAAGATAAAATAAGACAGCAGGAATTAGAAAACGAAGGTGTGAGTTTTTTGCGTTTTGATGATTTAGAAGTAAAAAAAGATATGGGTAATGTGTTACTGGTAATTGAGAATTGGATAAAAACGGAGGTGAGTAAAAATGGGTTAATGGGGCGTGAGGAACCCACCCCTAACCCCTCCAAGGAGGGGAACTAAAACAGCAACCCCTCCAAGCAGGGGAACAAGAAGTAATAACATACTGCAAGTTATCAACATTTGTTATGTAATTTACATTTTATTATATTAATTATACAGAATTACATCCCAGTACATTCCCCTCCCACGGAGGGGCAGGGGTGGATAACTCCCCACTCCCCACCCATCACAACTTGCCTTTTATTATTTATTACACATTATTACTAATATTATACCCCCACAACTCTATACACTTGCCCCACCACTATCCCCTCCAACGGAGGGGCAGGGGTGGGTAACACCCAACTCCCCACCCATCACAACTTACCCTTTGTTTTTTTGCACTTTGCCACCCCGCACCTTAATCCTAAAGGACACTACCGCACCAAAACCTGCCCTTTGTTTTTTATTTTATCGAAAACTAATACGATAACTATCGGATTAGAAAATAAACAAAACTTTAACTAATTTCTTAAACAAATTATTAATTTACATCTATTTTTGATTTGTTAAATATTAATTAAAAACAAATTACATGATATCGTTCACTAAACATTTATTAAAAAAAGGCAGCACTGTTAAAGAAGCATTAACCCAATTGGATATTCTTGCTAAAGATGCAATCCTTTTTATTGTTGACAATGAAAATAAATTAGTTGGTTCGCTTACTGATGGAGATGTTCGCCGTGGTTTATTAAAAGGATTTAGTATTGATAATAAAGTAAACGACATAATACAGCCCAAACCACGTTTTCTCCGAAAAGGAGAGCATGACCTTTCAAAAGTAATTGAATATCGCGAAAACAATTTTAGAATAATTCCAATTCTCGATAAAGCAAATCATGTAGTTAATGTTATTAATTTTCGTGAAATAAAATCGTACTTGCCGGTTGATGCTGTTATTATGGCTGGAGGCAGAGGCGAACGACTTAAACCATTAACTGATTCTACTCCAAAACCATTGCTCAAAGTTGGTGATAAACCAATACTTGAACATCATTTGAATCGCTTGGCTTTATATGGGATTGATGATTTTTGGATAACTGTTAATTATCTCGGAAAACAAATTGAAAAATATTTTGGAAATGGAAAAGATAAAAACATTTCTATTAAATATGTCTTGGAAAATAAACCATTAGGTACAATTGGCTCTGTTTCAAAAATAAATGATTTTGAACACGAATATGTGCTTGTTACAAATTCTGATTTACTTACTAATTTAGATTATGAACATTTTTTTCTTGATTTTATAAAACAGGAAGCCGATTTTGCTGTTGTTACTATACCTTATCAGGTAAATGTTCCTTATGCAGTTTTGGAAACTAACAATGGGCATATAATTGATTTTAAAGAAAAGCCAACTTATACGTATTATTCAAACGGTGGCATTTATTTAATGAAGCGAGATGTAATAAAACATATACCAGAAAACACCTTTTACAATACCACCGATTTAATGGAACAACTCATTAAAGTTGGCAAAAAAGTAATTTCCTATCCATTAGCAGGCTATTGGTTAGATATTGGTTCGCACGATGAATACGAAAAAGCTCAAAAAGATATTCAACAAATTAAATTTGATTAACAATAAAAGCTTTTTTTATCGAAAATAATACCACCAAAGGTAAAAATATGAAAGAAAATTCAAACAACAACCAGGGTGAAATAATATTGTATCAAACTTCTAATAGCCATGCTTTTCAAATTGAAGTAAGAGTTGAAAATGAGACTATTTGGCTTTCACAAAAACAAATGTCTGAATTATTTGATTGCTCTACCGATAATATTGCTTTGCACCTGAAAAACATATATAAAGAACAGGAATTAGATGAGATAGCAACTTCCGAGGAATACTCGGTAGTTAAAAATGAAGGTAAACGTGAAGTAAAACGAAAATTATTACTTTATAATTTAGATGCAATTATTTCAGTAGGATATAGAGTGAATTCATTACGTGGTACTCAGTTTCGTATTTGGGCAAATAAAGTTTTAAAAGAATATTTGTTAAAAGGATACGCTATAAATCAAAGAATTGAAAAACTCGAAAACAAAGTTTATTCATTAGAGCAAAAATCATCAGAATTTGATGTTCATATCAAAACAAGTTTGCCACCCCATGAAGGTATTTTCTTCGATGGACAAATTTTTGATGCCTATGATAAAGTATCTTCCTTTATAAAAGAGGCTAAATCATCAATAATTTTAATTGATAATTATATTGATGAAACAGTATTGACATTATTAACAAAACGAAAAACAGGCGTAAAGACTACAATATTTACCAAAGCTATTTCTAAACAACTGGAATTAGATATTAATAAACACAATGCTCAATATGAATCAATCGAGGTAAAAGTATTTAATAAATCGCACGATAGATTTTTAATAGTCGACGAAAAAATAATTTATCATATAGGTGCTTCATTAAAAGACTTGGGTAAGAAATGGTTCGCTTTTTCTAAAATTGAATTAAACCCAGAATTAATTCTCAATGAACTAAAGAACCATTAACATATTAACTTTATAACCTTTTTAAACGAACAAAGAACAATGAACAGTTAAAAAGGTATAAGGCATAAAGGTAGAAGTAATCAACAATCGTCTGACCATCAAGGACAATTATTTCGCCAATGACTATTGACTCCTCAACCTCAACCTCAACCTCAACCTCAACCTCAACCTTTTTCTTTAAACTTTCTTCTTCCCAAATCTTCAGTACTAATAAAAAAAAACAAAAAGATATCCAACAAATTAAATTTGAATGAAACCACTTGTAATAATCCCGGCAAGAGGAGGCTCAAAAGGTGTACCTAAGAAAAATATAAAAATTCTTGGAGGCAAACCCCTTATTAATTATACCATTGAAGCTGCCAAAGCAGTATTTGAAGATCAGTTTATTTATGTTTCTACCGATGATATTGAAATAAAAAACATAGTAGAACAAACAGGATTAAAAGTTCCATTTTTAAGACCTGCTGAACTTGCAACAGATACAGCAGGCACTTATGAGGTTTTATTACATGCTCTTAATTATTATGAGAATTTGGAATATTTCCCCGATACAATAATTCTACTGCAACCTACTTCTCCGTTTAGAACAGCAGAACATATTAAAGAAGCAATAAAACTTTATACTCCTGAAATTGATATGGTAGTCTCTGTAAAAGAAACAAAATCTAACCCTTATTTCAATCTTTTTGAGGAGGATTATAAAGGTTTTTTGAAAAAATCAAAAGAAAGTGAATATACCCGACGACAGGATTGTCCTAAAGTTTGGGAATATAATGGAGCAATATATGTTATTAATGTTGAGTCGCTTAAAAAATTGCAAATAAGCAAATTTCAAAAAATTAAGAAATATGTTATGGACGAGTTGAGTTCGCTTGATATTGATTCTGAAATGGATTTTAAATTTGCAGAGATACTAAAAAAGTAATTATTAGTAATAAATAAACTCACTAAATTCTATTATGATTAACAACAACGAAATTACTATAAGAACAGTAATAATCTCAGATATTGAAGAATTGAAAAAGTTTTTCATCACTGCTTATGGTGCTCAGACAATTTTTCAAAATGACGTGTTTTTAATGCATTACTTTGATTCAAGAATTAATGGTATGGATCCAATGAGTAAATGTTTAATTGGACTTAATCACGAAGGAGAAATTGTGTCACATTACGGTGGACTTTATTATAATCTGAAACTAAATAACGAAATTCATTCTATAATCTGGGGAGTTAGTGCTTATACTTTGCCCGAATGGAGAGGCAAAGGTATTAATTCTAAAATGGTAGATTATTTGCTTGAAAATAATGGAATTAATGGAGTAATTGGTTTTACCAAAGAAACAGCAAACTTTTATAAAAAATTGAATTATAATATATTTAATTTTGATAGGTTTTCCAGATATATATTGATTTTAGATGTTGAAAAGACATTAGATGTTATAGAATATATTAAACAAGATAGAGATAAAATAACAGAGTTAAAACAAATTCAACCCTCAGAAACTCACCATCAGAAATTTGATAAAATAGTTGAATTAACAAAGGAAAATATTAGAAATTTTAAACTAAATATAGATGAAGAGTTAACTGAAATTACAACAACTCATAGAACAGTAGATTTTTTAATTTGGAGGTTTTTAGAAAATCCTTTTATAAAATATGAAATTTATGGTTTTGTAAAAAATAGAGAAGTATATGCATATATTGCATTGCGTGAAGAAATTTTAAATCCTTTAAACTATAAAGTAAATAGAATTATTGATTTATATGGTAAGAAGGAAGTTATAAATATATTACTTGAAAAGACATTGCATATTTCAGTATTAAAAAAACATCTCTATATTGATTTTTCAATGTATGGGTCTCTTTATGAAAAGGAATTAATTTCTTCTAAATTTTTAAAACTAGAAAATGAAGAATGTTGCATTCTTCCACAAGTTACAGCACCTATTGAAAATCGTCCCAATAGAGAATATATTGGAATTCAGAGTAAATTTTATTATATAGAAATCGAAAAACTTTCTAAAGAGAATGTATATTTTACAAGAATGGATTCAGATAGGGATAGGTTAGCAAAAATATCTCAGATAAATTTGAATTACAAGTAATTAATATGGGTAATTATAAAGTTACTATTATAATGTATCATTATGTGAGGGATTTGAAAAATTCTAGGTACCCTAGTATTAAAGGTTTAGACTTATCTTTATTTATTGAACAATTAAATTATCTTCAAAAATATTATAATGTTATAACAATAGAACAGTTAATATATTCCATTGAAAGTAAAGCAAAACTACCATTAAAATCTGCTTTATTAACATTTGATGACGCATATATAGATCATTTTAATACTGTTTTTCCTATTTTATATAATAGGAAAATTCAAGGATCATTTTATGTGCCGGCTAAAACAATTTTAAATCATTTAGTGTTAGATGTTAATAAAATTCATTTTATAATTGCTTCTGTTTCTGATATAGCAACTTTAATTAAAAAAACTTTTAATGAATTAAATAAATACAGAAAGGAGTATCAACTAAAAATTAATGAATTTTATTTTGAAAAGCTTGCTATAGCAAACCGGATGGACTCAAAAGAAATCATCTTTTTTAAAAGATTACTTCAAAAAGAATTACCAGAGAGTCTAAGAAAAAAAATTATCGATAAACTTTTCGAAGAATTTGTTGGCATTGATGAAGAGGCTTTTAGCAGAGAATTATATATGAATAAAGAACAAATAATGTGCATGATACAAAATGGTATGCACATAGGTAATCATGGCTTTGACCATTATTGGTTAAATTCATTGACAGAAGAAAAACAACGAGAAGAAATTATAAAAGGAAATAATTTTCTAAAAGAAATGGGTGTTAATATGAATAATTGGACAATGTCATATCCTTATGGTGCATATAATAAATCATTAATTAATATTTTAAAAGAATATAATTGCAAATTAGGATTAGCTACAAATGTTGAAATAGCTGATATATCTAAAAATAACAGATTTGAGTTGCCACGATTAGATACAAACGATATTCCAAAAGAAAGCAAATCTGAAGTAAATAGATGGTATGCAATTGGGTAGAATAGTTAAAAAATATCGAATAAAACTAACCGGATTGAATATGTTCTTACATTGAAATGTTAGCTTTGTTTGAAAAAAATCCATAAATGTTATTATAATATCTTGAAAACAAATAAGATTGCTGTTTATTTCTCAGCAGCTACATTAACGATGTCTGTTGCCCAGATGATTACGGGCATTGTGATTTTAAGGTGGGTACAACCAGAGGAGATGGGTTTATGGAATACAATTAACCTGATCCAGACATATGGTATTTTTATACAACTTGGTATTACTAATGGACTTAATCGTGAGCTGCCCTATAGTTTGGGAAAAGGAAACAAGAATAATGCAATTGAACTCGTTTCTACTGCATTGTATTTTAACCGTATTTGTATATATGTTACACTTTTTGTTTCGGTAATATGTGGAATTTATTTTTATTTTACTAGTGGCATCAATAACTTTATTATAACATTCTGTGTAGTATGTCTTATACTTATAATGTTTTTGTATCAAAATCTTTTAACAGTAACATATCGCACAAATAATAGCTTTAATTCACTTGCGACCAATTATTTTATTCAGACAGTATTTACATTAATTTCTTTGCCTCTTGTATATTATTGGAATTATAATGGAATGATAGTACGTTACCTGATCCTGGGCTTTACTACTATAATAATAATGCATTATTTCAGGCCCTTTAAAATAAATCCCAATTGGAATACATTACATTTCAAAAAATTGCTTAAAACAGGTTTGCCGTTATTTTCTCTCGGATACCTGCATGGAATCACAACAACAATGGACAGGGTTGTGCTTTTAAAATTCGTTGGAATGGGTGCTGTTGGATTGTATTCTCCTTCGCTAGCTATTCTAGCTGTAATGAGAATGTTGCCTAAAGCCCTTGGTACTTATCTGTACCCTCAAATGAGTTATGAATTAGGAAAAACAGGCGATTACCGGAAATTATGGGGATGGACATGGAAATCTACGGTTTATTTATTTCTGATTTTTTTACCATTTATAGTATTAGGCATATTTTCAATAAAATGGATAATTCAAAGCTATTTCCCGGCATATATAGAAAGTATTGACATTATGAAGTATACATTAATTTCTGGATTGTTTTCTGGCTCTATAGTGGGGTTTAATGTACTAAACAGCTTAAAAGCTTTTAAGCATATTACTGTTTTATATATTTCAAAATTGATATTGAATTTAATATTAATGATCATTTTTATTAAAATAATGAAAAATCCAATCTGTGGTGTTGCATTCAGCCTGGTAATAGCCGATATAATATACTTTGTAGGAGGGTTATACATCTGTTACTTTGTTTTAATAACAAAGCCTATAAAACATGAATGAAATAAACCTGTACATTATTGGAACTTCATTTCAGTTGCTAAATGCATTGGAGGCTAAGAATTGTCTGCCACAACTAAGCAATTCTGTTAATAATATTTTTATTACCAATCCTTTCTGTAAATCCATTCATGAATTTGAGCTATTGTTGCAACAAGATGAATGGAATGATATTATTTATCCTGTTAAATTCAGGTCGAGATTATTTTCAAACTTGTTTGAGAAAAAATTATTTAATATTATCAGGTTGTTATACTATAAGCTCATGATAAAGATTTATCTTAAAAATAAAAAAATATGTTCACTGATAATTGGAAATTATACAGGTCTATTGACAAATTATGTTTTGCAGAATTTTAAAACAAAAGAAGTAATAGTAGTTGATGATGGGCTTGGTACATTAAAAATTGCTAAATATCGGAAACGTGAAATACAAACCAATATAAATCATTTTTGGTTTCACGATAAAAATAAACCAATTATAAGGAAGTTGTTTGGAATCAGAAACATTGTGCACCCTAACATTACTTTTTTTAGTATTTATAATATAAAGGTACCAGTGAATGACACATTGCTTTTAAATAAATTTGATTTTTTAAAAAGTGATCAGAAATTTGAGATATCAGATAATGTATATATCATTGGTCAACCGGTTGTTGAAGTCGGAATTATAGACATTAATAGTTATTTAAATTATTTGAGAAAAATTACAGATAATTACAACAGTAATACTGTTTTTTATATTCCTCACCGAAGAGAAAATGAAAATAATCTGAACAGGATTAATAAATTATGTACAATCAAACAATTCAATGTTCCTGTCGAACTAGCGCTAACAAATGAGAAAATGCTGCCTAAAAGAATTATTGGGTTCACTTCATCAGCATTGTTAAACTTGAAAAAAATATTCAATCACCTGGTAATTGTTGAATCATACTTTTTACCTCCTATTATAAATAAAAGTTTGAGCGTGATGGATGATCTGATTTTTCTCTTCCAAGAAAACGGCATAATAATAAATCGCACACTATCTGATAATAATGAATAGCAAGTTTATTCTGATATGGGTTTTATTTCATTTGTTGATGATACCTGTCCTCGACATTTTGTATCCTAGTTATGAAAATGCTGAAAGAATACTGCCTTATATTAATCAGGGTATAATGCTAATTGCGATGTCAATTTACATTATTCAAAATTTAAATATTATTAGAAAAACAGATAAAAGTAGACTGAATATGGTTATTTCCTTACTTTGGATAATGTTTATAATATATTATGCTGTTTCTTCATATTCATTAGTGGCTGATTTAAGCAAAATAATGAAAATTACTATGTGGATATTCGGTTATTTGTTTTTCTATATTATTGCCTATAAAGGTATTCTTAAAATAAAAATGTTGTCATATATTTCGCTATTCTTTATTATCATATATTCAATTAAAATATTTTTATATTTATCTAGCCCAGCGAATTATGAATCCAATAGAGCTTTTGCAATTTCTAATGAAAGTTACTTTTTGCTTTTTTTTATGCCCATGTTATTAATTGTCAAATTTAAATTTAAATACATCGTTCTTTTTCTAATATTCATGATAACATTGTATTCTATGAAAAGAGGAGCTATGATTACTATTGGTTTTTGCTTTTTAAGCATGGTATTTACAAATAAATTTGGTTTTATTAGAAAGCTTAAATTTGGCACTCTATTCCAGATATTGTTTGTCTTGGCAATTATTGTATCAGCATATATTTATGTAGAAAAGAATGCCACAATATACGAATCAAGATTCAGTGATTTACAGGGTGATGATTATGAGAGAATGGGATCAGGAAGAGGGAAATTATATTCGTTACCTATTGAAAGGTGGTATTCAAGCCATATTTATTATATTGCTTTTGGTTATGGCTTTAATGGTGTACCGCACTATCTTGAAGAAAAAATTGGAACAGATTTTTATTCTCATAGCGATTGGGTTCTAATCATTCATGATTATGGTTTGTTAGGGATTATAATATTTTTAGGGTTTTTGTATCACTTGTTTAAGCCATTAAAATATATACCAAAACTGGAATTACCATATTTCCAGGCATTATTATTTTGTGCAATAATATTTTTTGTTAAAGCTATTTTCTCGGGAAGTATTATTTACCCGCAAACAATATATTTAATGATCACGATTGGGTTTATTAATGGTGAGATTCAACGAAATTTAATGATGAAAAATGAAACATAGAAAGTAATGAAAGCTAGCTTAAAACAGCGGATTATTCAGTATGGTTTATATAACTCGTTTTTCAGGTTATTTAAAAAAATATTAAGGCATTTGGGTATTCAAAGGGAAGTGTTTTTAATATGTAAGAGAAACCTGAATGATTTTTCTCCAAATATTACTTTACATAAGGATTTTCACACTAGAGAAATTTTTGCAGAGGACTTTATTAATTCATCCGTTTTAAAAATAGGTTCTCATAAAATTACGGCATACAATATTCTGTTTTCAAAGGAAGGTTACCATGCGTATGGTGTATTTACAACAAGCAAGGTTATGGTCTATTTTGGCTGGATATCCATAAACGAAGGTGTTTTACCAGGTGTAACCGATGATGATTTGATAAGCAATGATGAGGGGTTAATAGTAAATGCATTTTGTCATCCCGATTACAGAAAATATGGCATACATACATATATGAATCAATATCGCTTGCTTAAAATTAAAGAATATGGGAAAAAAGCCGGTGTCGGTTTTGTGCTAAAAGAAAATATTCCTGCAAGGAAATCTCAGTTAAAAATAGGTATGTCGTGCAACGAAATTATTATTGTTAGTAAAATATTTGGAAAACAGAAAATTCGGAGAATAAAGAAAAAGATAGAGTTATAACAATATGCAAATTCAGGATTCATATCATTTTAATTATTCCGTTCTTGAACAATTTAAGGAAGTCCCTTTCACATTGTCAATGGGGTGGGCAGAATACCGATCAGTAAGCGGAAATAATGTTAAGTATTTTATTGACAATAAAGATGTGCCAAGATTTATTGCTTTCGGATTTTTCCGGAAATCACTAGGGACGTCTTTTTTATTAATCGAAGGATTTTCGTACAACTCAGAAGTAATAATTGAAGAGGTAAGCAATTTTTTTTCTGATCTAATAAAGATTTCCAGAGCTTCTGTAATTCTAAATCTTAACACGATATACAATCCAATTGTAGAAGCTGGCATAAGGGAGGCCGGTTTTAAACGTCCTCTGGGTTCTAATTATACAAGTCTTTCAATACTTTTAAATGTGAAAGAGTACAGTCCTAACAGGAATTGGAAAAGAAATTCAACAAAAGCAATTAAAAACGGATTGCATTTTAAATGCGAAACAAATTATACACAAAGCAACATCTCTGAATTTATTAAGCTTTTTAACGAAAATACTAAAGAGAAAAATCTTCATCATTCAATTAACGCCAAAGAGCTTGAATCTATGTTTAAAGATGAGAATATGATGATGTGCTTTATTGAAGATTCTGAAGGCAGGAAAATTGCTGGAAGAATAATCTATTTTAATAAAAATATTTCTTATGACGTTTACGCTGCCAATGGGAATATTTCTAGAAATACCGGTGCTTCATTTTTACTTATGGATAGTATTTTTAACCTAATGCATGAAAAAGGATCCGACTTTTTTGATTTTTCAAGAATCCCATTTGGTAAAAAGAATGCATTGGGAGTTATTCAGTTTAAATTATCAAGTAACGGTTCTATAATACAATATATGGGAGAATGGAGTTATTTTAGAAATAAAATATTAAAAGGAATTTATTACGCATACAACATGCTTTATTTAAGAAAAGAGCTATATTAATGAAATCAATAAGATTTATCGCAGGAAATATTATTGGTTCTATACTAACTATAAAACCGGTTAACAAACACCGATTAAAATTATTTGATAATAGTGGAAGTATACTTTCGGTGTATTTCCATAATCCAAATTATCACCTGTTTGAACAATGTGTAAAATGGTTGGTATTTAATAAATTTGAGTTTATCAGTCTCGATGAAGTGGCTGTATTGGTTGAAACCAAAAAAAAAGTTAAGACGCGAAAAGCAGTAATTACATTAGATGATGGATGGAAGGATAATTTAAACAATGTACTTCCGGTAATTGAAAAATATAAAATACCTGTTACTATATTTATTTCAATAGCTCCTGTATATGATGGTAATCTTTGGACTCAAGTATTTAAAAATGCAATATCCCAGAAAAGCGATTTAATAAAAAAGGAGGAAAAGAAATATAAAAAGATTCCTGAACAAAGAAGACTTGAGATTTATAATTTGCTTAAACAGAATACAACATTAAAAAGAAATATTATTACTATTGAGGAATTACTATTAATAGTTCAAAATCCACTAATTTATATAGGAGGGCATACGTTTAATCATGCTATGTTAAATATTTGTACTCTAAAAGAACAGCAATTTGAAATAGATGATTCAAAAAAACACCTCGAAAAAATAATAGGTAAGCAAATTAATTACTTTGCATATCCTAATGGCGATTATAATGATGATAGCATACAGTTAGTTAGTAAAGCTGGATATCGAATGGCTTTCACAACAAAAAGTGTCTGGTTAAGACCCGATAAATATAATACACCCTTTATTCTCCCTAGAATTTGCATCCCCAACAATCTGTCTTTTAATGAAGCTAAGATGCGTTTGTTAGGAATGCTTTAATATAATAAAATGGAAGTCTGTTTTTTAGGAGATATTAGTTTAAATAATGGTTACAATAGTTATTGGAAAAATAGCATTAATCCATTTTCGGAAATCGAAAAGGAGTTAAATGGAGACTTTGTTATAGGTAATTTAGAATGTATGGCAGAAGGAAGCCAAGGTATTAATGTTAAAAAAATGCCAAGACTATCTACAGAGATTTCAACACTGAGTTTTTTAAACACCATAAGGTTATCTGTTGCCCAGCTTGCACATAATCATGCTTATGACAATTTGGAGGATGGGTTTAATAATACTTTAGCCTTTTTAAAAAATAACAATATTCAGCAAATAGGGGCAGGAAGAAATAACGAAGAAGCATCAAACACAATTATTCTTAAAAAAAACGATATAAGTATTGGGCTGATCAATTATGTTCATAAAGATACTAATCCATGGTTGCCCGATGATTGTCCGGTCTTTCTGAATATTTATAACAAAGAAAAAATACTTGACCAAATTAATAAATTAATAGGACAGGTTGATCATATTATCCTTTTATTTCATTGGGGAGGAAAACATGAAGAAGCTTTCTATCCTGTAAGTTATCAGATAAAAGATGCGCATCAGTTCATTGATGCTGGTGCCGATTTAATTGTTGGGGGTCATTCACATACATTACAACCCTTTGAAAATTATAAGGGTAAACATATAATATATGGACTGGGTAACTTTTGTTTTGATGATGTAGTTTGTGAAGGACGAATATTTTCAATTGGAAGAAAAAGGAAAAGAGAATCGGCAATACTGACCGTGGAATTTGAAAAGAAACATTATGCCGTTAATTATACCTATATTCAAAATGATCATGGAATTATCAGAAAAAATAAAAAAGTAATATCGAAGAAACACAAGAGGAGAAATCGCTTTTTTAAAATATATAAACAATCAACATTTATCAGGAAAATTTATAGTGTATATTTTAAGTATTTTACTCCTATTTATCTTTTCATATTCGACAATAATGAAAGTTTAAAAAGTAAGATAAAGCGGTTTAGCATTAAAAAAATAATAAAACATTTTACAAGATAAATATTATGAGAAACATATTTTTGCTGAAGAACTACCGAGAGGCATTTGGTAATAAATATAATGCCAAACCTCACCATAGTGGTTTTGATAAGAATCTTACTGAGAATTATTTTAAAAAGAATGGTTATAATCCAATCTTCATTTCTCCGGCAGAGATAAATTTTCGAAACAGGGATTTTAAAAACGAATTATTCCTTTATACATCCACTGAAGATACAGGGTTATTGTATAAATCGTATATCGAAGATATTGTGTTAGCTTTAAGCCTGGCAGGTGCCATAGTTATTCCTTCCTACCAATTTTTGCATGCTCACCACAATAAGGTAATGATGGAGTTTTTAAGAGATCAGAGCAAATGTGATGATATAAAAAATATAGTATCCAAGGCTTTTGGCACGTTCGAAGAATTTGAAAAATATAATTCTTTTGAAGAGAATCAATGGGTTATAAAAAAATCACATGGTGCATCCAGCTTGGGGGTATATTTATCCAGAAATAACAATGAACTACCTAAAATAATAAAAAAGATAAGTTATACAGGAACAATGAAGGAATTATTGATAGAAAAATATCGTACTAAAAAATATAATGAATATAGACCGGTATCATTGAATCGTCAAAAGTTTATTGTACAGAATTTCATTACAGGATTGCAAAATGATTTTAAAATGCTGGTATTTGGACACCGCTATTATGTACTTGAAAGACCGACAAGAAAAAATGATTTCAGGGCGAGTGGAAGCGGTAAAGCGAAATACAAATGGAGTATTGATGCAAATTATCCTGATGAAATTTTTCCATTTGCAAAAAAAGTGTTCGATTCCTTTAATGTGCCTATGATATCATTAGATATTGCATTTAAAGATAAAAAATTATATTTATTAGAATTTCAATTTGTTGGGTTTGGAAATTCGGGGCAAAGTAAAGCAAATGAATACTTTGTTATGGATAATAATAATTGGATTATTAAAAAGGATAAACTTGAACTGGAACAGGTTTATGTCGAAAGTATTGTTAATTATATTAATACCAATAACCTGTAGTGAAAAGGATACTGATAAATACTCCCGATTTCAGTTTACAGGGTGGAGTTTCTATGTACTATTCTACTATCAAAACTTATTTACCTGATAATATTGACTATTTTCATTATGGAAAGAACATTGAAATTAAAAACTCTGTTATAAAAAGTTTATTAAAGTTATTTAACGACTTTAAAAAGTTTACAAAACTACTAAATACAGGTAAGTATGAATTGATTGTTTTGAATCCTTCATTAGGTTTTTCAGCATTGATCCGTGATGGAATATTTTGCTGGTTGGCTAAAAAGAAAAAATTAATAGTTGTTATTTATTGGAGAGGATGGAACGTTGAAAAAGAAAAATATATTCTTCGTTTTCCATATTCACTTTATTATAGATTTTCAATAAAGATAGCCGATGCTATGATTGTTCTTAATAGTATTGTTAAAAACACACTGATAAAAAGCGGATACACCAGAAAAATATTTTATGGTACTACAGTAGCAGATGATTATTTGTTTGAAAAGCAAAATTTAATGAAAGACAATAACTATTTTAATATCTTATTTTTAGCAAGAGTTGAAAGATATAAAGGGGTTTACGAACTAATAGAAGCTTATAAATATTTAAAGAAGAAGTACGCACAACTTACTCTGACCATCGCAGGCGATGGTAAAGAACTGGAAAATATTAAAAAAATCATTCATGATGAAGATATTAACGATATAAATATTGCAGGTTTTGTTGATGGAAATGAAAAACGAATAGTGTTTAATAAAGCAAGTTGTTATGTGTTTCCAAGCTATAGCGAAGGAATGCCGAACTCGGTTATTGAAGCAATGGCATGCGAATTACCTGTTGTTACAACTAAGGTAGGTGGCATCATTGATTTTTTTGTTGAAAATAAAATGGGATTATTTATTGATAAAAGATCAGTTTCCTCAATTATCGAAAAGGTATCGTTAATTTTTGATAATCCTGAAATGTGTATAACATTTGGTAAAATAAATTACGAATACGCAAGTAAGCATTTTAAAGCCTCAGTAGTTGCTCGTAATTATAATGTCTTATTAAATTCAATCATCAGGGAAAAAATTATATCGGGCTAACCGACATATTATAATTGAATAATAATATATGCATACAATAATTCAATCTTTCAATAAACTAAAGAACTACTGCGAAAAAGAGGATTTTCGGGGTTGGGATCCTTATGATGGGTTAAATAGTAGAGTTTTCAGGTTTTTTCAAATGCATCGTTTCAGGATTTTAAGACTAGCATGGATACAGCTTTTTAAAAGAAGTCATATAAATTTCAGAAAGATAACTTTGGTTGATAAAGGATATAATCCAAAAGGATTGGGTTTGTTCTTAACAGCATATTGCAATATATATAAAACAAATAAAGATCCAGAAGCATTAAAGATGATTCATTTGCTTGCAAAAAAAATTCTGGGAGTTAAATCAACAGGATATTCGGGTTCGTGTTGGGGTTATAATTTTGACTGGCAATCCCGGTTGGAATACATGCCTAAATATACACCTACTATTGTTGCCACTTCATTTGTTGCATGTTCCTTGCTTGATGCATATGATTGTACGGGAGAAAAACAATATTATGAAGCTGCTGAAAGCAGTTGTAAATTCATTTTAAATGATTTAAACAGAACAAATCGGAACAATGGATTTATTTTTTCATATTCGCCGTTGGATAATATGAGGGTATATAATGCATCTTTACTCGGTAGTAAGTTACTTGCAAGAGTATATTCCTATAATAAGGATTTAACTTTATATGAAGCAGCAAAATCTTCGGTTATTGCTTGTGTAAGTACTCAGCGGGATAATGGATCCTGGCTTTTTGGTGAAGACCCGATTCAAAACTGGGTTGACAGTTTTCACACAGGTTATAAACTGGAAAGTATTTCTGAATATATGAAATATACGAATGACAGATCCTTTGAGGAAAACGTAAAGTTAGGTTTTGATTATTACATGAAGAATTTTTTTCTTTCTGACGGCACACCAAAATATTATGATAATAAAACATATCCTATTGATATACACTGTCCGGCTCAGTTGTTTACTACTTTATTCAGATTAGGAGTGTTTAAGGATAATAAACAAATTGCAGATAAGGTAATGGGCTGGATGATTAATAATATGCAGGATAAAAAATCCTCGTATTTTTATTACCAGATTAATCCAGGACGTGTATCAAGAATTCCCTATATGAGATGGGGACAGGCTTGGGTAATGTACGGAATGTCTTTTTATTTTCTTTCGTTATCTGAAAACAATAAATAATTTATATGATTATTAAAATTCGTGAGTTAATCCGATTTATAATGATTTCCATCAGGCACTTTTTTTTAACAAAGTTGTATAAGATGGATATTTCAAAACAAGCAAGAATTTCGTATGGGGCAAAACTTGATAAAACTTTTCCTAAAGGAATACATATAGATGCAGAATCCTATATTGCTTCAGGTGCAATAATTTTTTCTCATGATTTCAGCAGGAGTTTGAAGACAGATACCTATATCGGTAAAAAATGCTTTATAGGTGCTAATGCTATAATCATGGCAGGTATAAAAATTGGTGATGAGGTAATCATTGGATCAGGATCTGTTGTTACAAAGGATATTCCTTCAAATTGTATAGCAGCAGGAAATCCCGCAAAAGTGATACGTGAAAACGTGAAAACAAGTAAGTATGGCAAAATAATTTCAAATTAAATAAAAATGAAAAAAGCTGTTATTGCAAAATTCTTTATGAATCTTTTTCCTAATAAACCTAAATATCAGGAAGAACATTTTGTTTCAGAGATATTTCGTCATCCTAAATTTACTTCATTATCTCAGGATTCAAAGAATGTGCTATTAAATAAGTTAGTAAAGAACAATATAATTGAAGGTAATAGAAAGCCATATGATCTTTATTTTCCTTCGGTAGCACTTAAAGAAAATTTGATATGGAAAAAAGTACTTGATTTAGGATGTGGTATTGGTGGTAAAACAATTGCAGATGGAGAAAAATGGGAAGTAAACGAGTTTTACGGTATCGATGTAAATAAAAGTTCGGTTGAAACAGCAAACTTTTTTTTATCAGATTATAATTCTAAGGTTAAATTTAAGTTTTTTCAGGGATATGCTGAGAAATTACCTTTTGAAAACGAATCTTTTGATGCTATAGTTTCTCATGATACTATTGAGCATGTTAGATCAGTAAAAGAAACTTTGATGGAATGTAAAAGAGTTTTAAGAAAAGGAGGAATGGCTTTTCTCGTTTTCCCCTCTTATAATTTTCCCTTTGGGGGTGCTCATGTTGGTTCAGTTACCAAAACTCCTTTTTTAGAATGGTTGTTTTCTCCTGAAACTATAAATGAGGCATATCAGGAAATTATTAAAACATGGGATGAAAGTTTGGATTGGTATAAACCGACTAATGAAACGTTGTGTGATTGGTCTGTTGTTCAAAGTGGTATAGGTATTAACGGAATAAAATATAAAGAATTTAAATCAATTGTAAATGAATTGGGTTTTTCAAAGGTAAAATTTATCAGTATTCCTTTATTATATGTTAGTAATACCGTGTACAAATATCCTTTTATAAGATATTTTACTGTTTTATTAAAACCATTAATTAAAATTAATTATTTTAAAGATTACCTGACTCAAAGATTAGTGTTTATTTTATATAAATAGTAACCAGATTAATAAAAAAAAGAGAGGCTGCCTTACAAAGCAGCCTCTCTTTTTTATTTTGTTTTTATTAGTTTAAAAACGTTTAGTTCATTATTTGGTGCTTTGATCTGAACAAAATAGATTCCAGGAATTAAATTCTCTCCAAAAACTTTATCCTCGGTAATATCAAATTCAGTAAAAAATACTTTTTTCCCAGTGATGTCAAAAATTGAAATTTCAGCTATTCCTGGATAATGATTTTCCCATTGGATTCTGAATTCATCATTGAATGGGTTTGGATATATGATAACAGGTACAGATAATGAAATGGGGTCAGCAAATTTACTGCCTTTAGATGGGGATGTTAAAGTAATTTGGCACATTGTACCATAAGTTCCCCAGTTTCCTCCAATTTTTGCTCTGACAACAACATCATATGTTTTACCATAGGTCAGGCCAGGAACAGTACTTAAATAAAAAGCTGATGACGCCATACCCCTAGCAACTGTCTGATCGAATCCACTTGCTATATGTACGAAATTATACTGATAATCAGTAGCTCCACTGACTGGGTCACATAAAATATAAGTGTTTTTATTATATAAAGTAACTCCACAATAAGCATCTCTTAACTTAGTTGTTGGAATACTTCCCTGAATTGTTATTTGACAAATACTTCCATAATTTCCCCATGTACCTCCAACCTTTGCCCTTACTTTTACATCATATGTATTACCAAATCCAAGACCAGGAACAGTATTTAAATATAATGATGTAGTGGCAGTGCCTCGTGTGACGGTTTGATCATATCCTATTCCTGCATTGACAAAATTATATTGAAAATCAGTTGCTCCAGCTACCGGATCGCAAAGAATATAACCTGTTAGACTTGTTACAGAGATTCCGCAATATGAATCCCGTAATTTTGTATTGGGAATACTGGGTGTTGATAGTTGACACATTGCACCATAATTACCCCAGTTTCCACCAACATGAGCTTTAACTTTTACATCATAAGTTTTTCCATATATCAGTCCAGGAACCGTACTTAAATATATTGAAGTGGTAGCGGCTCCGCGGGCAATTGTTTGGTTATAACCACTTGCTGTATTTACAAAATTATATTGGAAATCATCAGCGCCTGTTACTGGGTCACATAAAATGTAAGCATTCAAATTGGCTACGGTAATGCCGCAATAGGCATCCCTCAACTTGGTGGTAGGTATAACAAGTGTCATCACAAGGTTTTTTACTGCATCTGCATTTAATACAGTAACAGTGCCGGTTAGGGTATTATAGCCGGTTTTGGAGACACTGTAATTGTAGGTTCCATTTGTTTTGTTTGTAAAAATGGTTTGTCCTGAACTGTTAGTACCTTGTGTTACTCCATCGCAAACAACAGTTGCAGCATTAATTGGATTTGTTTCATCGCTTATATTAAATGTAATATTATATCCACTGGATGGGAGTGTTACATCAAAAGAAATGGTTGCACCAACTGCACCAACATTTGTAATAGAAACTTCGCCCCATGTAGCATCGTCAGACAAATGACATTCTGGATTTGACGCTGCATTAAAAGTAGTTCTGCCTTGTGTTGAACTGAATGTTGCATTCCACGGATCGCCATCATTATATGTGTCGCCATTTGGGCGATAAACCCAAAGCATATCGGGTGGTCCATTGCGGTTTCCTTCATTTATTGAAACAGCAGTGTTAATTCTGTAAATTAAAAGTCCTTCATCAGCAGAAGCAGAAAGCTTTGATTCTACTACTCCTGTTTTCTTCCTGAATTCTAGTACCAGAAATTCTGTAGTAGAATTAGGAAATGCAATTTTATAAGCATTATTAGTTGAAGAAGCAAGAGGATTTAATGTGTATGTTCCAGAAGTGGAAATTTCGGGAATGGTAAGCCATCCACCAATCTGTTCTTTCATATAGGCAGTCATCGAACCCGAACCGTATTCCATCAAATCCCAATACGAAGCAGGAGAAACTTCAGTATAATCATAATAATGATATAAATCAGGAGAACCTATACAATGAAATAACTCGTGACATGTTGTTTTACTGCTGCTTTGTGCTTCGGGCTGAAAATTATAATCCCATACTTGTTTTCCGTTTATAGTAACAGTAAATGAATATAATGCCCATCTGTGTGCCCATAACAGATCACTCCATTCGTCATTGTCTCCTGCTACAATAAATGAAATATTGTCCACATCTCCGTTATTATCCATGTCAAGTTCTCCGGCAGTCAATTCTGCTTCAATTACTGTTTTCAGTGAATTTATAGCATTCTTAAGCAAAGTATGTTCGCGAACCCTTGAATCGTTATCATCTACATAACCGCCTGGGTTGGTTGTAGCGTTATAAGGTTGATAATAATTCCTGTTGTTAGCGTCCTGGTACGAAAGATTGGTGGTAGGAGCACAATCTGGAAAATGAACGGCATTTACAGTTAGCTGGTTATATGACACACTTTCAAAATATTCTTGGACACTATAAGTAGCTCCTCCTGTTCCGGTAAACATATTCAGGTAAGTCTGACGGGTATTTGTCATTCCGGCATCATCAGCAAACCTGATATATATAACAACATTATTAAATGATCCGGTTGCCGGTGCTTTTGTGTTTTTTACTTTTAAAGGAGAAAGATACTTTTCTACTTTTGCTTTATACGCTTTTTCGGAGATCTTTACACCTTTTGGGATACCTGCTTCGGCTGGATTTCCTGTTCCCACTTTTATCTGAGATGGAACTACTTTTGCAGTATTGTCGAGTATAGCATAATAATACCATCCATCTTGCCCCTGAATAATAGTATAACCGTTAGCATCGTGTATATAATTAAAAAATTCATCACCCGAAGCTAAACACTGAATAGTAATGCCATCAGGTTGTATAATAGTAGTAGGTAGATTTTTAAAATTAGCCGCTTCCAACGAAAAAGTAAAAGCTAAAACCAGTGCGATAATTGTAATTATTGATTTCATATTTTATATATTTTAAGGTTATTATTCATGTTTTGTTTTTACGTAAGTAATGAAATTAATGTTCCATTAAAAACTATTTTCTATATAGACTAAATAAAACATAAAAAGGTTTCCATGTTTGCTCTGAAAAAAACACTTCACCCATTCTGATTTAGCTTTGCTTAGTACTTCGTAGTCCCAAAAGCTATTTCCTAAGTGACTCCACATGAAAGAAACCCCACTGCTCAAAAACCTCGTAATCCGTAATTAATTATTTTAATATTTTAACTTTACAAGCATTCAACTCCGTCATTCCGTTTTAATAACTTTAACAACAGCTTTCTGTCCCGTGCCATCAACAGCTTGAATAAAGTACATCCCCTTATATAATTCGCTTCCCATTTCAAATTCTGAATTAGGTTCAACAGAATAGGTTGAAACAATTCGACCGGAAACATCAAACACACTAACATTAACAATATCCTGTGTAGAAGATTTCAGTGCTATTGTAATGTTTTCAGTAAAAGGATTTGGGTATGCAACCACATTAATAAATTCTTCATTGATACCTGAATTATTATTTGTTAGTGATTTGGAACCACCAATGGTGAGCTGACAAACCACGCCATAATCTCCCCAGATTCCGTTGACATATCCTTTTACCTTAACATCGTATGTTTTGCCTGTTGTAATTCCTGGAACAGTATTTAGAGTTAAAGCAGTAGTACTTGCACCTCTGATTTTTGTTTGATCGTACCCGCTCGCTGCATGTATAAAATTATATTGATAATCGGATGCCCCTGCAACTACATTGCAATATATAATTGCATTAATATTGGCAACAGTAACACCACAAGATGTACTATTAAGTTTGGTTAAGGGAAATGAAGGCAAAGTAATCTGGCACATTGTTCCATATTCTCCCCAGACACCACTTACATAAGCTTTAACTTTTACATCGTATGTTTTTTCATACCGAAGACCAGGGATAGTATTTAAATATAAAGATGTTGTTGAACTACCCCTGGTAACTGTTTGGTCATACCCGAGTGCGACATTTACAAAATTGTATTGATAATCAGTTGCATCTCCAACAGGATCACATAAAATGTAGGTGTTTAAATTACCGGTTGTTACACCACAATATGCATCTCTGAGCTTAGTTAATGGAATATTATTGTCTATAGTAAGTTGACAAACAACACCATAATCACCCCAAACTCCGTTTACATAACCTTTTACCTTTACGTCGTACGTTTTCCCTGATGATATACCTGGAACTGTATTAAGAGTGAGGGCAATTGTACTTGCACCCCTGATCTTTGTTTGGTCATATCCACTCCCTACATGAACAAAATTATATTGATAATCGGATGCCCCTGCAACTATATTGCAATATACAATTGCATTAATATTGTCAACAGTATCACCACAAGATGTACTATTAAGTTTGGTTAATGGAAATGAAGGTAAAGTAATCTGGCACATTGTTCCATATTCTCCCCAGACCCCACTTATATAAGCTTTAACTTTTACATCGTATGTTTTTTCATACTGAAGACCAGGGACAGTATATAAATATAAGGAAGATGTTGAACTCCCCCTTGTAACTGTCTGGTTATACCCGAGTGCGACATTTACAAAATTGTATTGATAATCAGTTGCACCTCCAACAGGATCACATAAAATGTAGGTGTTTAAATCACCGGTTGTTACACCACAATATGCATCTCTGAGTTTAGTTAATGGAATATTGTCTATAGTAAGTTGACAAACTGTACTATAATCTCCCCATATTACTCCACAAGCGTCATTCGTCTGTGCCCGGACTTTTACATCGTATGTTTTGCCATAAGTTAAACCCGGAATAGTATTCATATATAATACTGTAGAGCCACTTCCTTTTGTAACTGTTTGATCATAGCCACTTCCGGCATGAACAAAATTGTATTCAAAATCAACAGCATTTGTTACAGGGTCGCATAAAATATAACCACCTAAACTTGAAATGGTTGCTCCGCAATAGGCTGTTCTTAGTTTTGTCGTAGGCCGTGGTACTGTAGTTACATTGCAAACCTTTGTTAAGGTAGTTCCACAGTCATCTGTAACAGTACAGGTATAAGTACCTTCAGTAAGATTTGTTGCTTGTGCTGTATATTGTTGAGGTGAAGAGTTCCATATATATGTATATGGAGTTGTTCCTCCTGTAGGTGTTACGGTAGCTGTTCCGTTACTGCCACCGGGGCATGATACCTGTGTGGTAGAATTTGTTGCAGATAATACTGCCGGTTCGGTAATTGTAACCGAATTGGTTGTTGTACAACTGTTATTATCAGTAACTGTAACATTGTATATTCCTGCAACTAAGTCTATTGCGGTTGCTGTTGTCTGGCTATTCGACCATAAATATGAGTAAGATGGAGTTCCGCCGGAAGGTATAACTGTAGCAGTACCATCACTACCTCCATAACAACTCACGTTGGTTTGCGAAGAATCCGAAGTTAATACATTGGGTTGTGTAATGGTTACAGAAGCAGTAGCAGAACATGAAATATCGGTAGTAACAGTAACTGAATATGTGCCCGGTGTTAAATTAGAAATGGTTGCAGTTGTCTCAGCATTCGACCACGTATAATAATAAGGTGCCGAACCTATGGTAGGAGTGGCTGTAGCTGTACCATTATTTGCACCGTTACATGTTACATTATTAAAAGAAGTACCTACGCTGTCGAAACAACCATAGCGTGCAATGTAAGCATCACGCGTAGTTAAATCCTGAACCGAGTTAGTAAATGGTGCGTAAGAACCAATAGTTAAACTTGTAGAGAAAAAATCGCCTGATGTTACAAAATTTCTTTCGTTTGAGTTATAAAAACAAGTTTTACCATAATCGTTATTGGGTCCTGCAGCTTTTAAAGCCGAACTAACAATGCCCGTATAGCTGCTGCATACAGCAGTAAAGGCATCACTTCCACCGGAATTAAGTAAATTGAAACCATTAAAATTTATGGAATCGGAATAAGAGCCGGTAAACAAGACATTATTTTGAGTTGCATAAATATCGGATATTACGTCATCTTTGTTCGAGCCATAAGCTTTTACCCATTGTAATGTTCCATCCGAAGAATACTTTAAAATAACAATATCACTTTTTCCGGAATAATGGTTATTTATAGCCACATTGGAGGTTACTGTTGCGGTAGAGTCAATAACTAAAGATGAACTGTAAAAATAACCACCTGTATATACATTTCCGGTTCCGTCCTGAACATGTCTTATAATGTATTCGTCGTAGTTGGAACCCGATATTTCACGTACCCACTGAAAATCGCCGTTAGTATTAGTTTTATAAACAAAACCATCTCTGTTTGAATTGCTGTTGGTAATAGATGAAGTCCCAAAATCAAGAGTTCCCATATATTGTCCGCTAAAATAATATTCGTTATTATTTGTTGAAACTGAGCGGATATAAGATGCAGCATTGTCTCCATCAATCATTTTCGACCAAAGAGGTATGCCGCTGCTATTGAATTTAGCAATAAAATTCTGACGAACAGATGGAATTGGGGAAGTTAGTGTATAAACACCACCATAAAAACTTACATTATCTAAAAACATACCAACCAGAACAATATTACCGTCAGTATCTATGCAAATACCGCTTGATGTCTGGTTGATAGTACCATAAGCAACGTTTTTTGCCCAATCTAAAGTACCGTTAGCCGAAAATTTTGCCATAAAAACATCTAATCCTCCTATAGTATTAAGGTAAGTCCCTTCAATATTAAAAGTATTGTTAAAATTACCGGTAATGTAAAAGGAACTATAATCGGAATTAAAACATAAAGAATATGCCGTTTCGGTGCCTGTTCCGCCTATTTGTTTTATCCATTGCACTTCGCCCAGCGGGTTATATTTTGCAAGAAATATATCCTGCGAACCGCTATATGAATTAAGGGTTATTGCATCCTGAGTTACCTGGTTTTTAAAATTACCATAAACATAGTAATTTCCAACATTATCCTGGCTAATTGAAACAGGCTGATTTGACCCGGTTCCGTTAAAATGTTTTGCCCACATCCATCCTTGTGCATTAACTAATAAAGATGAAATTGCCAGCAGAATAAACAGTGTAATGTGTTTCATATTTTTATATTTTTTTGTTTTACAATAAATTACGTTTTTTGTTCAACATGCCTTGGTTCGTGTCCGCCTTGGTTCGTGTCCTCACGAACCAATTTTGCCATTTTACCTTGCTTGGTTCGTGTCCCCACGAACCAATTTTGCCAATTTACCTTGCTTGGTTTGTGTCCCCACGAACCAATTTTGCCAATTTACCTTGCTTGGTTTGTGTCCCCACGAACCAATTTTGCCAATTTACCTTGCTTGGTTCGTGTCCTCACGAACCAATTTTGCCATTTTTTTCTCCCGCATAAGCGGGAGAAAATGTTGAACATCAGACTCCCTTTAGAGCTTGTCCCGCAATTAAGGCGGGAGCAGGGGTAAATCTGATTTTTAACTTTTCCCGATTTGAACCCTTTTTAGACTGGACTCACAAATATAAATAAAAAAAATCATTTATTATTAAAATTTACATTAATTTAGTATCTGTCTTAATTATTATTAGAATTTTGTTTTATATACGATAAAATTAATAAAAGGTTACATTTTAAAATCTTTGTTAGAATTATTTCCAACAAATTAAACCTTCCGACTTGGTTCGTGTCCTCATTAGTACACATCCTGACAGGTTACGAAGTTCCTACCAAAGACTAAGCTCCAAATACCAAAACCAAAAACCTCTTGTTTCGTGAGGACACGAACCAAGGAGATGGTACACATCCTGACAGGTTACGAAGTTCCTGTCAGGTTGTATATTTATAACGAACATCGAACAAATCATAATCCATCAGCATAAATCAGCGTCAAAAAAAACAACTAATATCGAATATTGAATAAAGAATGTTGAATAACGAAGTTGAAAAAACAATCCGTGTTATCAGCGTTTATCAGTGTCTAAAAAAATTCCAAATACCAAAACACAAATACCAAAACCAAAAACCCGAAACCTCAAACTTTTCAACTAATAACAAATCAGTGTCTAAAAAAATAACAAATATCAAAACACATCCCCTTTTTAAGCCCTCTCCTTTGGAGAGGGTTTGGGTGAGGTTGCCCAAAACCCAAAACTTTTAGAAGCTTATGGGGTTTATGTTGGTAATCCTGCAGTTAAAATTAAAGATAGACTAATTGAAATTATTGTCTAAAATAAACGACATACAAACTGCACAAATTATCAAATAATGATTATATTTGCAGTTGTAATGTAAGATAATTAATGCAAACGGAGCAAAAATATAAAGTTAGAAATTGGATTGACGATATTCAAAGGCGTGGACGAATTACTTTTGCTTTAAAAGAATTATACAATCAATTTCCTTTAAACAATAAAGTTGCGTTAAAAAATGCCCTTAATCGTTTAGTTCTAAAGGGTAGAATTTACTCGGTGTGGCAAGGTTTTTATGCTATTATTCCTATCGAATATAGTGTAAAAGGAATAGTTCCGCCTGTTTTATATATAGATAATTTAATGAAATATCTAAACAGACCGTATTACATTTCATTGTTAAGTGCCTCTGTATTTTATGGAGCTACGCATCAGCAACCACAAGAATTTTGCATAGTTACAACTTCGGGTTCACTTCGTAGCTCAATAAAAAAAGGAATTAAAATAAATTTTACAAATAAGAAAGAAATACCAATCGGGCTAATCGTTAAAAAGAAAACTAAAACCGGATACGTTAATGTATCTTGCCCTGAACTAACCGCTGCCGATTTAGTACAATACGAAAGAGAAGTAGGAGGATTAAACAGAGTTTCCACTATTCTTAATGAACTTGCTAATAAAATAAAATTTAAAAATATACCTAAACTATTTTTTGAACACGTACCCGCTCCGGTTATTTATAGGTCAGGTTATTTGTTAGATATAGAGCTTGGATATAACACATTAGCTAATGAGTTATTGCAAAAAATGAAAGAATTTGGATGTCCAATGCGCAAAACGCCATTAAAAAACAGGAAATCAACTTTTGGTTGCATTACAAATAAAAAATGGAAAGTAATTGTAAATGAGCAAATAGAAATTGACGAATGATACCCGAGTATGCAATAAATGAGTGGAGAAACACAGTTCCTTGGAATAACATTGAGCAGATAGAGCAAGACTTGGTTATTTGCCGTGCATTAGTAAAATTATTTAATGATGAATTTTTGTCATCGCACTTGGCTTTCAGAGGTGGTACTGCACTTCATAAACTATATTTAAGCCCACAATCACGTTATTCGGAAGATATTGATTTGGTGCAGATTAAAGTTGAACCAATAAAAAAAACTATAATTCAAATTAGCAAAGTTCTCTCATTTTTGGTAAACCGGTTATAAAACAAAAAGCCAACAATAATACTTTAGTTTTTCGTTTTAAGTCGGAAGTACCGCCCGTAATTCCCATTCGGTTAAAAGTTGAAACAAATTGTCGTGAACATTTCGATGTTTTGGGCTTAACAAAAATTGAATTTAATGTTAAAAATCAGTGGTTCTCCGGAAAATGCCAAACTAATACCTACAAGTTAGACGAGTTGCTTGGTACAAAATTAAGAGCGTTGTATCAGCGACGCAAAGGACGCGATTTATACGACATATACAAAGCTCTTTCAATTTCAGAAATAAATGTTAACAATATACTACTTTGTTATCGTAAATATATTGAATTTGCAGCAGGTAAATCGCCAACTAAAAAGGAGTTTCTGCTAAATATGGAGCTAAAAATGAAAGATGAAGAATTTATTGGCGATACTAATATGCTATTGCGAAATATAGAACATTATAATCCGCATAAAGCTTATGAACTTGTTAAATCAACCTTATTAGATAAGCTATAAATTAATAATACTTACCTTCTTTATTAATAACTTATATACCTAATTATATTAAATGCTTTTATGTGGCAACCATAACTACAAAAAATCAACTTTTGATTTAATTGTTGGTAACATTACAACGAAGATGGGGTTTGGATTGGAGCAAAATCTGTTGTTTGTCCTTGAGTAACGTGACCCCCTCCGTCATGCTGAACTGGTTTCAGTATCTCCTCAATTCCCAATACCCTACAAACTCTGTAGCAACAAAACTACAAAAAACAAATAAATAGCAAAACTCAATCATATTAAATCAGCGTAAAAAAACAATTTACAAAACAAATCAGCGTCAATCAGCGTCTAAAAATTCACAAATATCAAAACACCTCACATTTTTAAAGTCCTCTCCTTTGGAGAGGATTTAGGTGAGGTTGCCCAAAACCCAAAACTTTAAACTTTCCAACTAACAACAAATCATAAACAATCAGCGTCTAAAAAAATAAGTCTAAAAAAAATGATGAATATCGAATATCGATTAACGAATGATGATTTAAGAAGTAAAACAGTTATTAATTAACTTATCTGTAAAAATATTATCAGCGGTTTCATTGTATATCAGCGTCTAAAAATTTCCAAATACCAAAACA